>CAMBAL010000029.1 GCA_945864225.1 uncultured Blautia sp.
AAATAGAAATAAGATAAAAAAGGAATAAAGAAAATAATTTAGGGGAAATGTAATATCAGGGTTCAAAAATAAATGGACTCGAATTTCAGAATTTTTATCAAGTATTAGGAGGTTAGAATATGCTTCGTTATCTGCCTGTTCGAAAAGTGCACGCAAGACAAGTATTGGATTCCAGAGGCAATCCCACAGTGGAAGTAGAAGTGACTGTTGGGGAAGGCGTGGTAGGAATCGATGGATATACAGCAAGAGCAATAGTTCCCTCCGGTGCATCTACGGGAAAGTTTGAAGCAGTAGAACTTCGGGACGGTGATAAAGGAAACTATGTGGGATTAAGTGTGGAAAAAGCAGTATATAATGTGAATACAAAACTTGCAGAAGCAATCCTGGGAGAGAATGCTTTAAACCAGATGAATATCGATATGCTGCTGATTGAGGCTGACGGAACAGAGAATAAGAGCAGTGTGGGAGCAAATGCGACCCTTGGAGTTTCCATGGCTGTGGCAAGGGCAGCTGCTATGGCGCTTCGAATTCCTCTTTACCAGTATCTTGGAGGCTGTCATACATGCCGAATGCCGGTTCCGATGATGAATATCCTGAATGGGGGAAAACATGCGGATAACACCGTGGATTTACAGGAATTTATGATTATGCCTGTTGGTGCTGCAACTTTTCCGGAAGGAATCCGTATGTGTGCAGAGATTTATCAGTTTCTGAAAATTATTTTGAAAGAAAAGAAACTTTCCACCAGTGTGGGTGACGAAGGCGGCTTCGCTCCGGATCTGGCCGAAGCCCGTGATGTTTTGAATCTTATGATGGAGGCTGTAAATCGCGCAGGATATGAACCTGGCAGAGATGTGGGAATTGCGATTGATGCAGCAGCGAGTGAGCTTTATGAGGAAGACAGGGATGTTTATTATTTTCCCGGGGAGAGTGAAATGAAAGGCAGGGAAATTCTGCGGGATTCCCGTGAAATGGTGGAATATTACGAAAAATTGATCGATGAATTTCCAATTGTTTCGATTGAAGATGGACTTCAGGAAGATGACTGGGAAGGCTGGAAGCTTCTTACGGAACGTCTTGGCGGGAGAGTCCAGCTTGTTGGAGATGATCTTTTTGTAACCAATATCAAGCGGTTGAGATGCGGAATCACTCTTGGGGTTGGAAATGCCATTTTGATAAAAGTAAATCAGATCGGGACACTCAGTGAAGCATTGGATGCTGTGGAAATGGCTCACAGAGGTGGATATTCTACCGTGATTTCTCATCGTTCCGGGGAGACAGAAGATTCATTTATTGCAGATCTTGCAGTTGCCGTAGGTGCCGGACAGATTAAAACAGGAGCACCGTGCCGCTCTGACAGAAATGCAAAGTATAATCAGCTGCTTCGGATCCACGAGAAACTGGGAGCATTGTCGGTATATCAGAATCCCTTTATTAGGGAGGATGGCGAATTGCAAGGAAAGAAAAACAGGAAGACTGACAAATGATAAACTAAAATGCTCCTCCTGAAATAAGTTCAGGAGGGCATACGTTACATTCTTTATGGATCAAAAGTTTTTAAATGTAAAAAGTGAGTTCAGAAATGCTGAAAAACAGTTGAAATCCGGCGTTTGCTATGTTACAATAATCTCCAGTTGATTAGGAGGTGTAACGTCAGTGGAGATTCTGAGAATTATTTTAACAGTTATTTTTGCTATAGATTGTGTGGCTCTTACAGCAGTTGTTCTGATGCAGGAGGGCAAACATCAGGGGCTTGGTGCTATTTCCGGTGCTGCTGATTCCTACTGGGGCAAGAATAAAGGACGTTCCATGGAAGGCGGTCTGGTGAAGGCTACTACTATCATGGCGGTGCTGTTTTTTGTGCTGGCAGCTGTGTTGAATCTGAATTTCTGATTTATGGGAAGTATGGAAATCGGAGGAAATCAGAACTGCAGCGGGATAATAATTATCAACGGTAAGGGAAACACTCTTGTATGAACACAAGAGTGTTTTTTACTATGCAGGCACAACGAGAATAAATAATAGCATATGGGATTGTTAGATTTTTCTGCGTTGCCTGAAATTAAGGAGACATAAGGAGACGAAGTGAAAAGAGATAAGACTTTTGAAAAAAGAAAAAAATTTCTTCTGGAACTTTTGGGAGATCCTTTATATAAACCGATGAGGCTTCGCGAAATTGCCTCCCTTCTGAGACTGGAGAAACTGGAAAAAAAGGATTTATATGAAGTTCTGGAATGTCTGGCAGAAGAACAGAAAGTGAAGGTGGATTCCAAGGGACGATATAGTATCATTAAGGGAAAACATGCAAGAAATTCTGAAGACGGCGCAAAACATGGAAAACATGCCGGATATTCTGAGAACAACACAAAACATGCCGGACGTTCCGATGATCACAGGAAACATCGTTATTCATCGAAGAAAGAAGAACGGAACGGGTCAGACAAAGCATACAGGACAGACAGAGAATATGATTATTCGGAGGGGACTGTCAAAGAAGGTATTTTTGTCGGGCATCCCAAAGGATTCGGATTTGTGGAAATAGAAGGCGAAGAGGAAGACATTTTTGTTCCGGAAGAAGATACAGGAACAGCCGTTCATCAGGACCGTGTAAGGGTAAAAATCCATGGAGAAGCAAAAGAAGGAAAACGCCGGGAAGGTGTGATTGTTAAGGTGCTGGAGCGTGGTATGCCGGAGGTCGTGGGAACCTATCAGTCCAATCGGGATTATGGATTTGTGATTTCGGACAATCCCAAATTTTCCAAAGATGTTTTTATTCCGAAAAAAGATTCCAAAGGTGTCAAAAACGGTGATAAAGTCGTTGTAACGATTACGGATTACGGTTCCAAAAATAAAAGTCCGGAAGGAAAAGTAAAAGAAAATCTGGGGAATTGCCGTACTCCGGGAACCGATATTCTGGCAATCGTCAAGAGCTATAATATCCCTGCAGAATTTCCGGAACGTGTGCTGAATCAGGCTATGCGTGTGCCGGATCATGTGCTGGAGGCGGATTTTGACGGAAGACTGGATTTGCGTCAGCTTCAGATTGTTACCATTGACGGAGAAGATGCAAAAGACCTGGATGATGCGATTTCTCTGACAAAAGAGAATGGGATTTATCATCTTGGTGTTCATATAGCAGATGTGAGCAATTATGTACAGGGAGGCAGTGCGCTTGACAGGGAAGCACTCAGGCGCGGAACCAGTGTATATCTGGCTGACCGTGTGATTCCCATGCTTCCTGAGCGGCTGTCCAACGGAATCTGTTCTCTGAATCAGGGGCAGGACCGCCTGACTCTGAGCTGTCTTATGGATATTGATGAGAAGGGGAATGTGGTATCTCATAAAATTGCAGAAACCGTGATCTGTGTAGATGAGCGAATGAGTTATACTGATGTGAAAAATATTCTGGAAGATACAGATCCTGCTGCAAAAGAGAGGTACGCAGCTTTGGTTCCCATGTTTTTCCTGATGAAAGAACTGTCGGCGCTTTTGCGCAGCAGCCGGCACAACAGAGGATCCATTGATTTTGATTTTCCGGAAAGCAAGATTATTTTAAATGAGGCGGGACGGGCTATAGACGTAAAGCCTTATGAGGCAAATGTGGCCACCAGAATTATTGAAGATTTTATGCTGCTTGCCAATGAGACGGTTGCCAGAGAGTACTGCCGGGGAGAGTATCCGTTTGTTTACAGAACGCATGAAAATCCTGATCCGGACAAAGTGGAAAGCCTGCTGACTCTGATCCGGAATCAGGGAATTCAGGTACAGAAAGCTCATGAAGAGATTTCTCCAAAGGAGATTCAGACTATTCTGGAAAGCATTGAAGGTCTGCCGAATGAACCTCTGATCAGCCGGCTTGCCCTGCGTACCATGAAACAGGCAAAATATACGACAGAGTGCAGCGGGCATTTTGGACTTGCAGCAAAATATTACTGTCATTTTACTTCTCCGATCCGTCGGTATCCGGATCTTCAGATTCACAGAATTATTCGGGACAATCTGAGGGGACGTCTGGAGAGAGAAGGAAAGACGGAGCATTACCGGGAAATTCTTGATGAAGTTGCCCGTCAGTCCAGTGTCTGTGAACGCAGGGCTGATGATGCAGAGCGGGAATCCGACAAACTGAAAAAGGCGGAATATATGTCGTATCATCTGGGAGAAGAGTTTGAAGGAATTATTTCCGGAGTTACTGGATGGGGATTTTATGTGGAACTTCCCAATACGGTGGAAGGACTGGTGCATGTCAATACGCTTCGGGATGATTATTACACATTTGACCAGGATACCTACGAACTGCGTGGAGATATGACCGGAAAGGTTTACCGTCTGGGTCAGAAAATCAGGGTGCGCGTGGAGGACGCGGATCCAATGATGAAAACCATTGATTTTGTCATTGCAGACGAAAATGCATAAAGGGAAGCGAGGGAGGTTTCTATGGCAAAAAAGACAGGCATTAAACTGATTGCCAATAATAAAAAAGCATTTCATGATTATTTTATCGAAGATACTTATGAGGCAGGGATTGCTCTTGCAGGAACAGAGGTGAAATCTCTGCGTATGGGCAAATGCAGCGTAAAGGAATCTTTTGTCCGGGTGGAAAATGGCGAAGTATATATTTACGGGATGCATATCAGCCCTTACGAAAAGGGAAATATTTTTAACAAGGATCCTCTGCGGGTGAGAAAGCTTCTTCTTCACACATATGAGATCCGTAAGATGGAAGCCAAGTTGAAAGAAAAAGGACTGACGCTTGTTCCGCTGAAGGTTTATTTTAAGGACAGCCTCGTGAAAGTGGAAATCGGTCTGGCGCGAGGCAAAAAACTCTATGACAAGCGTGAAGATATCGCCAAAAAAGACCAGAGAAGAGAGGCGGAGCGAGACTTTAAGGTGAAGAATCTGTATTGACCGGATGTTGGATTCTGGTTATAATGTCTTTAACTGGGACTGGCGCGGGATTCTGTTTTGTTTTATCATAGGAAAGTGCTTTGCATTTTCCTATGATAAAATAAAGCCCTCCGGGCAGGATTCTTTCTTGCCTGATGAAAAAGAATCCCTGTGCCGGAAAAGCAGATATCAATACAAACAGAAAAAGGAGCAGAATCATGGATAAAAAAGAATTCGCATTAAAGCAGCATGAAACCTGGGGAGGCAAGATTGAAGTTATCAGCCGTGCAGAGATCAACACTCCGGAAGAACTTGCCGTAGCGTATACACCAGGTGTTGCAGAGCCATGTCTGAAGATCAAGGATGATGTTGGTCTTTCCTACAAATATACACGACGCAGTAATATGGTTGCTGTTATTACAGACGGAACAGCAGTTCTTGGACTTGGTGATATCGGACCGGAAGCCGGTATGCCGGTTATGGAGGGCAAATGTGCCCTGTTTAAATGCTTTGCAGATGTAGATGCATTTCCACTGTGCGTGCGCAGCAAAGATGTAGATGAGATCGTAAAGACGGTAAGCCTGATTGCCGGAAGTTTCGGAGGGGTCAATCTGGAAGATATTTCCGCACCCCGCTGTTTTGAAATTGAGCGTAAGCTGAAGGAATGCTGTGATATTCCGATTTTCCATGATGACCAGCACGGCACCGCAGTTGTGGTATGTGCAGCGCTGATCAATGCACTGAAGCTTGTTGGCAAGAAGCTGGATGAAGTGACGGTCGTCACATCGGGCGCCGGTGCAGCCGGTATTGCGATTATTAAGCTGCTGGTAAGTCTTGGACTGAAAAATGTCATCATGTGTGACCGTACCGGTGCAATTTATGAAGGAAGAGAAGGCCTGAATCCGGAAAAGGTGGAAATGGCAAAGATTACGAACCGTGAAAAACGTCAGGGCTCTATCGGAGAAATGCTGAAAGGTGCGGATGTATTTATCGGAGTATCTGCTCCGGGAGCTTTGACTCAGGATATGGTACGTTCCATGGCGAAAGATCCGATTCTCTTCACTATGGCGAATCCGGTGCCGGAGATCATGCCGGATGAAGCGAAGGCAGCAGGGGCAGCAGTAGTCGGAACCGGACGCAGCGATTTCCCGAACCAGATCAATAACGTTCTTGCATTCCCTGGAATCTTCCGCGGGGCTCTGGATGTCCGTGCAAAGGATATCAACGATGAGATGAAGGTTGCAGCTGCGTATGCCATTGCAGGTCTGATTAAAGAAGACGAATTGACAGCGGATTATATTATTCCGAATCCGTTTGACAAGAGAGTGGTAAAGGCTGTTGCGGAGGCTGTTGCGGAGAAAGCAAGAGAGACTGGCGTGGCACGTCTTTGATTATGAATGAGGAGAAGCGTTCGTTAAAAAGTGTGGAAGATTCCCGTACGGAACAGGTGCATCTCATTATGAGCCAGCATCTGAACGCTGCAGGCCGTCTTTTTGGCGGAATGCTGATGCAGTGGATTGATGAAGTGGCTACCGTTGTGGCAATGCGTCATGCAGGTACGGATAAAGTGACTACAGCAGCAGTCGATAATCTGCAGTTCAAGGAGGCTACATATGAAGGAGAACTTCTGGTTCTTATCGGTTATGTGACCTGTGTGGGAAAATCATCCATGGAAGTAGAAATCGATACTTATGTAGAACGTTCCAATGGAATGCGGTATTCTGTAAATCGTGCATTTTTTGTGATGGTGGCAATGGACGAAACGGAACATCCCATGGAAGTACCGGGACTTGAGATTCGTACAGAAGCGGAAAAAGGACGGTATGAAGCCGGACTTCTGCGCAGATCCATGCGTAAGAAACGAAGCAGAAACGGATTTTGAAAAAGCAGATGACCATGAAGTACATTGGTGTTTTCTGAAATAAAATGGTTCTGGCAGGCATCCGTTGACAGGAAATGGATGCCTGTTCTTTGTATTACAGGAAGGTGCTTTGCATTTTCCTGTAAGGCAGGAGTGCATTGCGGCGGAGAAGAATAAGATTGCTAAAAAATCATAAAGGAAATTACCGGATATAAATCAAAGCTTTTCTTTTATGTGGGAAACTGGTATAATATAAACGACTTTAAGGGAAAATACGAAGATTTTTCGTGTATTATGCACAGAAAAACTGTTTCTGTGTAAGATACAAACAATCATGAAAAGTCTAAAAATTGTATGAAATCCTCCGAGGTTTGGTTGACAAGAATGGGATACTCTGTATAATGAATCGTATGGGAGGAATGATTCATGAAAAAATGTAAATTGCTACTTGCAGGAACTTTGCTTTTCTGCCTTGCAGTGTCCGGCTGCGGGAAGAAGGAAACTCCGGTTGTTGAGGTTGAGGTGACTGCAACTCCTGCACCATCTGTGACAGCAGCTCCTACAGAAGGTGCGCTTGTGGAAATGCAGAAATCTGAGACTGCTGATATTAAGAATCGAATCAGTGTAAAATCTGAGAATACAACGCAGATTATTCTGATCAATGACACCGGTGATGATATTTCTGCTTTTTATGTCCGAGCGACCATCGATGACGATGAGGAATGGGGAGAAGAACTGATACAGGGGAAATTTGTTCTGAAAGACGGAGAAAAAGCTCTGTATTATTTTGATCCGAGTACCATGGAAACAGAAACATCATCCGGAAATACCTACGATCTCCGTATTGCTTATACAGATGAAGAAAAGAGTGAATGCTACTTCCGGAAACTTCCGCTTAAGACGATTAAGCAGATTACGCTCTGCATGGATGATTCAGGAGATTATACCATTCCATATGCAAAATATTTAAGTGGCAGCAGTAAGGTGGAAATTTCTACTTTGAATGAAGTGAAGAAGCGTCTGGGACTGCTGGATTCTGATGAAGATTCTGATGACGGTGAGGAGCAGCCGACTCCGACTTCGGAACCGGAACAGGTACCGTATGATACTCCGGAACCGACACAGGCGCCTGAGGAACCGTCAGATAATGGAGGAGATGATCAGGATTCGAATATCACAGCTGCAGAGAATTGTATCGGCAGATCACTGGATGAACTGATTGCAATCTGCGGGGAACCAAGCGGAAGTCAGTATGAAGAAGAACCGGAAACAGGAGAGACCGGTTATCACTATTATGATAATTTTACGGTATCTACGACAGTGGATGAAGACGGCAATGAAATTGTAGCAGGCGTATGGTAATGATGCTGCAGTTGGTGAACAGATCGTATTGTGTATGGAAAAGCAAATGTGCAGTTTGTTATTTCGAGACAGGAACAATAAGGAAGAAAGGAATCGGAATCGGACCATGGATATGAAGCGAGTATTGTTAAAATTAAGCGGAGAAGCGCTTGCAGGAGAAAAAAAAACAGGATTTGATGAAGCAACCGTTATTGGAGTTTCCAAACAGATCCGCAGTATTGTGGAAGACGGGCTTCAGGTTGGAATTGTGATTGGCGGCGGAAACTACTGGAGAGGACGTACCAGTGAGACCATCAATCGTAACAAGGCTGACCAGATTGGTATGCTGGCAACTATTATGAACTGCATTTACGTTTCGGACATCTGCAGATATCTGGGACTGAAGACAGAAATCTATACCCCTTTTGCATGCGGCACATTTACAAAGCTGTACTGCAAAGACGAGGTAGAGAAAGATTTTGCGGAAGGTAAGGTCGTATTTTTTGCAGGCGGAACAGGACATCCGTATTTTTCCACAGACACAGCAACCGTTCTTCGCGCGGTGGAAATTGAAGCAGATGCGATTCTTCTGGCCAAAGCTGTAGATGGAATTTATGACAGCGATCCCAAGACAAATCCGAATGCCGTGAAATACGATGAGATTACTATCGATGAAGTGGTTGCCAAAAAACTGGCGGCAATGGACCTGACAGCATCCATCATGTGCATGGAACAGAAAATGCCGATGCTGGTATTTGGTCTGGAGGAAGAAAACAGCATTGTGAATGCTGTTCATGGGAAATTCTCTGGAACCAGAGTTACCGTGTAACCGGGTATGTTCTGAAGGGCTGTGTAAATACAGCTGCTCAGGAGATAAATCTGTGAAGGTATCAGACAGAAAAATGAAAAGCAAAACAGGAGAGGGAGATTTTTAAAATGGATGAAAGAGTTCAGAAGTATGAAGACAAAATGAAAAAAACATTGAGCGGTTTTGAAGCAGAGCTTTCCACGATTCGTGCAGGACGTGCAAATCCGCATATTCTTGACAAACTTACCGTAGATTATTACGGAGCACCGACACCACTTCAGCAGGTAGCCAATATTACCGTACCGGAAGCACGTATGATCCTGATTCAGCCATGGGAATCCAGCCTGATCAAAGCCATCGAAAAAGCAATTCTGGTTTCCGATCTTGGTCTGAACCCGAGTAATGACGGCAAGGCAATCCGCCTTGTTCTTCCGGAACTTACAGAGGAACGCCGTAAGGAACTGGTGAAAGATGTTAAGAAAAAAGGCGAAGCAGCCAAGGTTGCTGTCCGCAACATCAGAAGAGATGCAAATGATGCATACAAGAAACTGACCAAACAGGATGTTTCTGAAGATGAAGTGAAGGAGTTAAGTGATAAGGTACAGAAAATTACAGACAAGTTTATCAAAGACATTGATGCGGCTGTTGATAAAAAATCAAAAGAAATCCTGACCGTATAATGAGTAGGGAAAGAGAGCCATCAACACGGCTCTCTTTCCTTGTAGGGAGATCAGAAAATCAGTACGGTGAGAGGAGAACCTATGAATATACCGAATCACATTGCCATTATCCTGGACGGGAACGGACGATGGGCAAAGGCAAAGGGAATGCCAAGAAGTTACGGACATGTAAAAGGATGTGCCAATCTTGAGACAATCTGTGACGATATGAAGGAACTGGGCGTAAAATATCTGACAGTTTATGCTTTTTCCACAGAAAACTGGAAACGTTCCAGAGGAGAAGTGGAAGGGCTGATGAAGCTTTTCAGAAACTATCTGAAGAAGTGTATTAAGATTTCCGAGAAGAATAAAATGAAGGTGAAAATTATCGGAGATGTGACAGCTTTTGATGAAGATATTCAGCAGAAAATCAGAGAACTGGAAGAGTTTTCAAAAGATTACACGGAGCTTCATTTTCAGATTGCGCTGAATTACGGAAGTCGTGATGAGATTGTCAGAGGAATGCGCCGTATGGCCGAGGATGCTGCACAGGGCAGATTAAGACCGGAGGAAATTGAGGAGGAAACAATCGGAAATTATCTGGATACCGCAGGAATTCCTGATCCGGATCTGCTGATCCGTACCAGCGGAGAGCAGAGACTTTCCAATTTTCTTTTGTGGCAGCTGGCATATACGGAATTTTATTTTACAGATGTTCCGTGGCCGGATTTTAACAAGGCGGAACTGCTCAGAGCAATTGATACGTATAACCACAGAGATCGCCGGTATGGCGGAGTAAAGGAGGAGTAATCATGTTTAAAACAAGACTGATCAGTGGAATATTTCTTGTGGCAGTTGCTCTTCTGACCATTATCAGTGGAAATTATGTGCTGTTGTTCACACTGGCCTGTGTATCTGTGATTGGAATGAGTGAATTATACCGCGCGATGCATGTGCACGGGGAGAAAACAAATCTCCTGGAACTTGCCGGTTATGCAGGTGCGGCTGTTTATTATGCAGCAGCGTTTATTGATTTTGAACGTTACGGTACAATGGCAATCATCGGCGTGCTGATCCTGATCATGTTTGTGTATGTGTTTTCCTATCCGAAGTATGAGGCAAATCAGGTGATGGCTGCATATTTTGGATTTCTGTATGTGGCTGTTATGCTTTCCTTTATTCTTCTTACAAGAAATCTGGAGGGAGGACACTTCCTTGTATGGTTGATTTTCCTGTGCTCCTGGGGATGTGATACCTGTGCATACTGTGTAGGGATGCTGATCGGCAAACATAAGATGGCGCCTGTTTTAAGTCCGAAGAAATCGGTAGAAGGAGCGGTAGGCGGTGTTGCCGGCGCTGCTCTTCTGGGTGTGATCTATGCCTGGGCAACAGGCGGAAAAATGGCAGAATATGCGGTGATCTGTGCAGCCGGAGCATTGATTTCCATGGTGGGAGATCTGGCAGCTTCTGCAATCAAGAGAAATCAGGGAATCAAGGATTATGGAAAATTGATCCCAGGGCATGGCGGAATTCTGGACCGTTTTGACAGCGTGATCTTTACAGCACCGGTTATTTATTATCTGGCCAAAATTGTGCTTGGTATTTAGAAAAGGAGCAGTTCATGAAAAAAATAGCAATTTTAGGTTCTACAGGTTCCATTGGAACGCAGACACTGGATGTTGTGAGAGCCAATAAAGATCTCCAGGTACTGGGAATCAGTGCCGGGAGAAATGTGAAGAAACTGGAAGAGCAGGTCAGGGAATTTCATCCCCGTCTTGTAGCCGTATGGGAGGAAGAGGCAGCAAAAGAACTGGCAGTGCGTATTCAGGATTTGGATGTACGTGTGGTATCCGGTATGGATGGACTTCTGGAACTGGCAGCCATGCCGGATACGGAAATTCTGGTGACTGCCATCGTGGGAATGCTGGGAATCCGTCCGACCATGGAAGCAATCCGTGCAGGAAAAGATATTGCTCTTGCCAATAAAGAAACACTGGTGACTGCCGGACATCTGATCATGCCGATGGCGAAAGAATATGGTGTGCAGATTTTGCCTGTAGACAGTGAACACAGTGCCATTTTTCAGGCAATCAACGGGGAACATAAAGAAGAAATCCATAAACTGCTGATCACAGCTTCCGGCGGTCCTTTCCGCGGAAAGAAACGTGCGGATCTGGAGCATGTGACTCTGGCTGATACACTGAAGCATCCCAATTGGGTGATGGGGCAGAAGATTACAGTGGATTCTGCTACGCTGGTGAATAAGGGACTGGAAGTGATGGAAGCACGATGGCTGTTCGATATGGATCTGGATCATATCCAGGTAGTTGTGCAGCCGCAGAGTGTGATTCATTCTATGGTGGAATTCAAAGACGGCGGTATTATGGCACAGTTGGGGACTCCGGATATGCGTCTTCCTATTCAGTATGCGTTATATTATCCGCACAGAAGATATCTGGATGGAGAACGTCTGGATTTTGCGAAGCTGAGACAGATCACTTTTGAGGAACCGGATATGGAAACATTTCTGGGATTGCCTATGGCAATTGAGGCAGCTGCGCAGGGAGGCACCATGCCTACTGTGTTTAATGCGGCAAATGAACTGGCTGTGAAGAAATTCCTGCATCAGGAAATCGGCTTTCTGGATATTTATGATATTATCGGACAGTCCATGAGCAGACATACGAAGTCTGAAAATCCGGATCTGGAAGAGATTCTTGCTGTAGAAGAAGAAACATATCGTTGGATTGGAAGCAGGTGGTAGATTGAAAATATTGATTGCACTTTTGATATTCAGTGGGATTATTCTGTTCCATGAACTGGGACATTTTCTTCTGGCGAAGAAAAACGGAATTGTTGTGACAGAATTTTCTCTGGGAATGGGACCGAGACTTCTGAGTACCGTAAAAGGAGGAACACGTTATTCTCTTAAATTGCTGCCGCTGGGCGGTTCCTGCGCGATGCTGGGAGAGGATACGGCAGAAGAATCTCTGCCGGGGAGTTTTAACGCAGCTTCTGTATGGAGGAGAATTTCGGTGGTCGCTGCAGGACCGGTATTTAATTTTATTCTTGCATTTGTGCTTTCCGTATTCGTTGTTGGACTGGCAGGATATGATCCTGCCCAGGTGACTGCGGTAGCGGAAGGCTCGGCAGCAGAAGCGGCGGGACTGCAGGAAGGTGACCTTATTACCGAATATCAGGGATATCAGATTGATTTTGGAAAAGATCTGTATCTTTACCGCTATCTGAATCCGCTTTCTGTGGATGACACGATTCATATTACGTACAAACGTGACGGAAAGACATATGAAACGTCTTATCAGCCGGATGTGAATGTCCGTTATCTTCTGGGATTTAACCGGGAATCTGCGGACACGATGGAGGTTGCTTCTCTGATCGAGGGAATGCCTCTGGAAGAAGCCGGTGTAAAAGCCGGGGATGTGATTACCGGAATCAATGGTACCGAAATACCTGATGGGGCAGCTTATGATGCGTATCTGGAAGAACATCCGTTGTCAGATGAACCGGTGGAGATTACCTATATGAGAGATGGCCTGGAGTATGAGACGACTCTGACACCAGGGCAGTATCGTACAGCTGATATGGGATTTGCCTATAATCTGGTGTGCCAGAAGACAAGTGGTCTGAGTGTTCTGAAATACAGTCTGTATGAAGTGAAATATATGATCCGTACTACGGTTTTAAGTCTGAAAGAACTGGTTACCGGAGGTCTTGGAATGGATGACCTGAGCGGACCGGTCGGTGTTGTGGATGCCATTGGTTCTGCGTACGAAGAAAGCAAGGAAGAGGGACTGCTGATGGTATGGGTGAATATGCTGTATATGGCCGTGCTCCTTTCTGCCAACCTTGGAGTGATGAATCTTCTGCCGCTTCCAGCACTGGACGGAGGACGTCTGGTGTTTCTGGCAGCGGAAGCCATCCGCAGAAAACCGGTAAACCGGGAGCTGGAAGGAATGATTCATTTTGCGGGACTGATGTTTCTGATGGCGCTGATGCTTGTGGTCATGTATCACGATATTACTAAAATATTATGATGAGTCAAGGGATGTATTTTTATATTTTTAAGTGATATAAAATGCATCCTTTCTTAATATTACAGGAAAGCGCTTCGCATTTTCCTGTAATATAAAAAAAGCATATCACGGAGAGTATTTCTCATTTTTCTGTGGTAGAATCAATAGTCTGCGTAATATCAGAAAAAACCTGAATAATATCAGAAAATAGTTGACATTTACAGATGTTTTACCTAAAATGTGAAATGTAATTAAAAAAAAGAAATGCAAAGGAGGATGTAACATGAAAAAAGGTATGAAAAAAATTATCAGCCTTATGCTTGCAGCTATGATGGTAGTATCCATGGTTGTATTTAGCACCGTTGTGTATGCGGATGTCAATCCTGATTTCAAGATGGGTGTCATCCTTGTAGGCGACGAAACAGAGGGTTACTCTGCAGCACATATCGAAGGTATCAAGAAAGCTGCTGAGGAACTTGGACTGGAAGACAGCCAGATCATCTGGAAGTACAAAGTTCCGGAAGATTCTACCTGTTATGATTCCGCAGTAGACCTTGTAGGTCAGGGATGTTCTCTTATTGTTTCCAACAGCTATGGACATCAGACTTATATGGTACAGGCAGCACAGGAATATCCGGATACAACATTTGTTTCCATGACTGGTGATTTCGCAGCTATCAGCGGATGCAGCAATTTCAAAAACGCATTCACCAAAGTTTATGAATCCCGTTATGTGTCTGGTGTTGTTGCAGGTCTTAAATTAAAAGAAATCACAGAAGACGGAACTCTGACAGCAGAAACACAGCCGGACAGCTTTGATGCAGACGGCAATGTAAAAATCGGTTATGTAGGCGCATTCAATTACGCAGAAGTTGTTTCCGGTTATACCGCTTTCTATCTTGGCATTAAGAGCGTAATGCCGAACGTTGTAATGGAAGTAAAATACACCAATTCCTGGTTCGATATCGACAAAGAAGCAGCAGCAGCTGAGGCGCTTGTTGCCAATGGCGCCGTTATCATCGGACAGCATGCAGACTCTACCGGAGCACCTGCAGCAGTACAGAAACTTCAGGATGCAGGTACGATCTGCTACTCTATCGGATACAATATTGACATGCTTGAGACAGCTCCGACAGCAGCTCTTACTTCTTCTACCAATGACTGGGATGTATATTACAAATATGCCATTGACACTGCTATGAACGGCGGTGACATTGACGTTGACTGGGCAAAAGGATATGATGAAGGCGCAGTAAGCATCACAGAACTTGGCGAATCCTGTGCAGAAGGAACTGCAGATTATGTGGCTGATGTGGAAGCTAAGCTCAAAGACGGAACACTCCATGTGTTTGATACTGCGACCTTTACAGTTGGAGGTGAGCAGGTTACATCCGCACCGTTCGATCTGTCTTTCATGGACTACACCGCAGATCCTCCTGTCGCAATTTATGAGGGTGAGACTGTAGAAGCAATCACAGATGGTTACTTTGCTGAATCCGAATTCAGAAGCGCACCATATTTTGCACTTCGTATCGACGGTATCACTGAAGACGCAGAAGCAGTTGAATAATTGCGGATGACAGAAATTTTTGCTTAAAAACTGAACAATGCCTGCTGCAATGGGATAATAATTCCAATTGTAAGAATATGGCAGTAAAAAAATACGCAAAGGGGAGCAGAAATGCTTCCTTTTGTGTTTT
Source organism: uncultured Blautia sp. (assembly GCA_945864225.1). Classification (GTDB taxonomy): domain Bacteria; phylum Bacillota; class Clostridia; order Lachnospirales; family Lachnospiraceae; genus Blautia_A. The sequence continues at coordinate 15,288 of CAMBAL010000029.1, forward strand.
ATTATGTTATAATATGAGAGATTGAAAATAAGGGAAGGGAGGCACAGCTTACATGGAATATGCAGTCCAGTTAAAGAATGTTACCAAGACATTCGGAAAAGTTGTCGCCAATAAAGACGTATCGCTGGATATCCGGAAAGGAGAAATACTTTCTCTTCTCGGCGAGAACGGAAGCGGTAAGACAACACTGATGAACATGATCGCAGGCATTTATTATCCTGATGAGGGAGAGATTTTTGTAAACGGAGCTCCGGTGGAAATCCGTTCTCCAAAAGATGCGTATAATCTTGGAATCGGTATGATTCACCAGCATTTCAAACTGATTGATGTTTTTACAGCTGTTGAGAACATTGCACTTGGACTTGAAAAAAGTGAAAAATTTGATATGAAGGCGATTCAGGCAAAAACGCAGGAAATCTGTGACAGATATCATTTTGACCTGAACCTTTCGCAGAAAGTCTACGAAATGAGTGTGTCACAGAAACAGACTCTGGAAATCGTAAAGGTACTTTACCGCGGTGCGGATATTCTGATTCTGGATGAACCGACAGCCGTATTGACTCCGCAGGAAACCGAACGTCTTTTTGAAGTAATCCGTAATATGAAGAATGATAACAAATCGGTGATCATCATTACGCATAAGCTTCATGAGGTTCTGGAAATTTCTGACCGTGTAGCGATTTTGAGAAAAGGAGAATATATCGGTGCAGTCGATACGAAGGATGCAACAGAAAATTCTCTGACAGAAATGATGGTTGGAAAGAAAGTCGAGCTGAACATTCAGCGGTCAGAACCGGAGAATACTGTGAAGAGATTGTCCATTTCCAATCTGACGGTTTATAACAAAGAAAAGGTAAAAGTTCTGGATGACATCAGTTTTGATGCATACGGAGGGGAAATACTGGGTATTGCAGGAATTTCCGGAAACGGACAGAAAGAACTCCTGGAGGCGATAGCCGGACTTCAGGTGACTGCGGAAGGCAGCAGTATCCGTTTTTATGAACGGGGTAAGGAATCCTCACCTATGGAACTGGTTGGCAGAACCCCGAAAAAGATCCGTGATGCCGGTATCCATCTGGCATTTGTTCCGGAAGACCGTCTGGGAATGGGACTGGTAGGTTCTATGGGTATGACAGGCAACATGCTTCTGAAGAGCTATGGCAGAGGACGCTTGCCGATCACAGATACCAAAGGTCCGAAACAGCTTGCGGAACGGGTCAAAAAAGAACTGGAGGTTGTGACTCCGAGTATCAATACACCAGTATCCAGACTTTCGGGCGGAAATGTGCAGAAAGTTCTGGTTGGCCGTGAGATTGCCGAGGAGCCGACGGTTCTTATGACTGCTTATGCAGTCCGCGGACTGGATATCAATACATCTTATACCATCTACAATCTTCTGGATGAAGAGAAGAAAAAAGGAGTTGCTGTAATTTATGTAGGCGAGGATCTGGATGTCCTCATCGATCTATGCGACAGAATCCTGGTGCTCTGTGACGGAAAGGCAAACGGAATTGTGGAAGGCCGCAGGACTACCAAAGAAGAAGTCGGACTTCTCATGACAAATCTGAAGAAGGGCGGTGCTGAAAATGAGTAAGGAAAGTGCAAAAATAAAAGAGCCCTTTGTGCGTATCGTAAAGCGTGACGGAGCCACATTCAGGAATAAACTGGCAGCCCGTGCTGTTGCGATTCTGCTGGCGCTGGTTGTGGATGCAGTCTTTATTTTTTCCGTAACAGGTTTGAATCCTCTGGCTGTTTATGGAGTAATGTTCAATGGTACTTTTATGACCTCGGTGCGCTTTTCCTGGGCAATGCGTGATCTGGTTACGCTTCTGTGCATCGGTATTGCACTTGCTCCTGCGTTCAAAATGCGTTTCTGGAATATCGGAGCGGAAGGTCAGGTACTGATGGGCGGACTTGCTACCGCACTTGTTATGGTAAAGTTTGGTCAGAGTATGTCAGCGCCCATGCTGTTTCTGACGATGTTTTTGACCAGTGTGATTGCGGGCGGAATCTGGGGATTTGTTCCGGCATTTTTTAAAGCTTACTGGAATACCAATGAAACGCTGTTCACTCTGATGATGAACTATGTGGCTACCAGTATTGTGGCATGTATGACGAATATCATGCGCGGTAAGGCATCCAGTCTCGGAAAACTGAATATGTCGAATCAGGCCGGATGGTTTCCGCAGTTTCTGGGTCAGAGATATAATATCAATATTTTGATCGTAGTGATTCTGACTTTTGTGATGTACTTCTATCTGAAGTATTCCAAACAGGGATATGAGATTTCCGTTGTAGGAGAATCTGAGAACACCGCACGTTACGCAGGAATCAATGTAAAAAGAGTAACAATCCGTACCATGATTCTTTCCGGTGCAATCTGTGGTCTTGTTGGATTTCTGATCGTAGCCGGAAGGGACCAGACGATTTCTACAACATCTGCAGGTGGAAACGGTTTTACGGCAATCATTGTTGCATGGCTGGCAAAATTCAATACTTTTTATATGGCACTGATTTCGTTCCTTTTGATCTTCCTGTCAAGGGGAGCTTCGGAAATTGCATCTGCATACAGTCTGAACGATTTTGCGGCAAGTATTATTGAAGGTATTATTCTTTTCTTTATTCTGGGAAGTGAGTTTTTCATCAATTACAAAATGGTCTTTCGTGGGTCAAAACATAAGGAGGTGCGCTAAATGAGTAATTTGATTGCATGGATCATCCGGGCAATTCCGTTCGGAACAATTATTATGTTTGGCTCCATGGGAGAAATCGTTACAGAAAAATCAGGAAACCTGAATCTTGGTGTTCCGGGAATTATGTATCTCGGCGGTTTTGCCGGTTTTGCAAGTTCCTATTATTATGAGAAACTTTCGCCGGATCCAAAGGGGTGGATATGTGTGATCATTGCCCTGAGTGCTGCGATTCTGGCTTCCATGTTCGGCGGGCTGATCTTCAGTTTTCTGACGATTACACTGCGCGCAAATCAGAACGTGACCGGTCTGGCACTGACAACTTTTGGACAGGGTGTAGCCAATTTCTTTGGTGTATTTATCCTGAATGGTTCCAGTTATTCTGCTGCACCACTGGCAAATGCTGCTTTTGCGAAAAAAATGCCGTTTCTTTCTTCGAAATTCGGTGTGATCAGTAAAACGGTTTTCAGTTATGGTTTCCTTGTTTATGTGGCAATTATTCTGGCAGTTGTGCTTCATTATGTCCTGAATAAAACAAGAGTGGGCCTGAACCTTCGGGCAGTGGGAGAAAATCCGGGAACAGCAGATGCTGCAGGTATCAATGTGACGAAGTACAAATATCTGGCGACCTGTCTGGGTGCCGGAATTTCCGGAATCGGCGGATTATATTATGTACTGGATTATAATCAGGGAATCTGGGCTACAACAGGGCAGATCGAAGCTCTTGGATGGCTGGCTGTGGCGCTGGTTATCTTTACTACCTGGAAGCCTCTGAATGCGATCTGGGGAGCTTATCTCTTCGGAATGCTTTACTGGCTGTATCAGTTCCTTCCGAGCCTGCTTGGAATCAAAGTGGCAAGTTATGTGACGGATCTGATTCAGATGGTTCCGTATGTGGTTACGATCATCGTACTTGTGGTGATCAGTTTCCGTAAGAAAAAGGAGAATCAGCCGCCGGAAAGTCTTGGACTTTCTTATTTCCGTGAGGAACGTTAAAGACCCTGACTGCGGTAACGGAAGAGAATTACGATTTACGAAAAGATGTATTGAATAAAATGTCCTGTGTCGGGAGAGAAACAAATCCCGGGATAGGACATTTTTCACATGTTATGCCGTGTCAGGCTGCTGATCAGGGAATTTTGGTCTGGTAAGCCGAAGAAATAAACGGGAACTTTCTGATACTTCCGCCGTTTTCAGAAAGATATTATATTCAGGAACAGAAATGAATTATATCGGTGATGATATTTAAAAATCGATAGATTTCTGATAAAATAATGTGATATGTTCTCAGAAAAACAGAATATCTGCTGCAGTCGTTATGACTCTTGCATATGCGGTATATGCAGTTTTATGGATTACTTTTTTTACGGTGGTGGAAGAATCCGGTGGAACGGTGGCTTTTCAGACACAGTCCGGAGCATTGACCGGGAGGGGAAAGGCTCTGCTTGTGCTGCTGCTGGGGGTTTGCAGCTTCTGCATTTGCCGGTGGCTTTCCGGAGTAAACAGTTCGTATTTTTTTGAACCTGTATTTATGATGGGATGTATGGCTGTATTTAATCTGATCATTGTTCGGGTATTTGGAATGATGGATAACACAGCGGAAAAAAGAAAACGGAGATATCGGTAACCGGTACCTCCGTTTTCTTTTTTTCGCTGTGTTCATTAAAGATAATAATTCTTTCCGTTTTCTGGAATCAGAAATTTGCTGTTAAAATTTTTTTTCAGAATAAACTGCTGAAGAGAAAGACGGTCCAGGCCCCACTGGTGAAATGCTTCAATCTGACAGGTGATCAGAGAAGCCTGAGGAGCTGCCTCATGAAGTTTCCATATGTCATCGGCAGTAAGCTGGCAGGGTGTGGCTTTTGCAAGCTCCTCTGTGCCGCAGTTTACGGCAATCGCACGCGGGCCGGCAGTATGTATGGCATTCAGGAAACCATCGTTCCATACGCTGTCGCCGGTGATCAGAAGCGATTTCTCTGCAGGATGCTCCATCAGTACGCCATTGGGGTTTCCGGTAAACGGAGTCCGGGTAAGGGCAATATTGCCGAAATGTGTGTGTTTTTCGACAATCTGAACATTGGTGAAGCCGGAGTGTTTCAATTCTGCCTGATCCATTCGGTCCTGAACATAAACGGGTATCGTTTTAGGCAAAAGCTTTCTGGCTGCATCATCAAAGCGCTCCGGATACAGGCTGGTCAGGATGACGGCATCTGCCTGAAGAATCTCCTGTAGGGAGACGGCTGCATTTGTGGCAGGGGATAATGGCAGTGCGGATTTTTCCAATGAGAGAACCGGGTCAATCAATATTTTTTTGCCTGCAAAATGAAGCAGGAGTGTTGTGCCGTGAATTTGCTGTAAAATCATAGGAAACCGTGTCCTTTCTGAACGTTTATGAGAAAAGTATAGCGCAAGAACATGGAAAAAGCAATGAGCGGTTGTAAGTTATCAGGATCTGTCGGGAGCAGACAAAAAGAAATGTGCATCAGTTGAGTTACTCTGATGCACAGATAAAGGTCTATTTCTCCTCTGGAGCGATTTTCAGGACAAATGCAAGGATACCCATAATGAGATATAAAATCATACTGCCAAAATAAGTGCTTTCTATGTCAGAACTTCTATGAAAGATTGCATGACAGAGATTAATAAAATATACAGACATAAAATTTCCGAGACTTAATGCAGCAATGAGTAAGGTGGAAGTTAATGTTACAGTGGCAGCAGTTGCTGTTTTTCCATTATAAAGCTGGAAGACAGACATCATAGTGTTGAAGGTGATTCCCATAAGTACAGCGCCAGTCATAATGGCTGGGACAGTCGGAAAGAAAACAAGAATTCCCATACCGACAGAAAAAATCAGACACATGACTGGAAGTGTATACTGACGCAGTGCTTTCAGAAGCTGACTCAGAACCAGATTGATCAGTACGCCGGCAAGACAATACACAGAATTGCTGATTCCTGCCAGAAAGGCAGAGCCAATTTGTTTATCTGCCATATAGGTAGACATACCGGAAAGCAGTGGGTATAACGCAGCAGTTGCTACGAACTGCATGATGATATAATAATATACTCTCCAGTTGTTTCCTGTCTTTTTGGGGGAATTCTGGCTGGTATCTGTATGAGCGGAAGCCTTGTCAACTTCTGTTTTTTCTGGTTCTTTAAGAAAAAATACCATCATCAGAACGGGAATGATTGCGAGCATGTCAAAGAGGAAGGGCACTTTCCAGCCGAAGCCTGCGAGAAATCCAACGATGGGACCGGCAAGCGTTCCGCCTGCATTCATAAGTGCGGATCCGTAGCCTATGATGGCTGCCTGGTTTTCTTCTGGAACAGATTTAATAATGAGAGAATTTCTCATAGCAACAAATCCAACACCAATGCCAACGAGTGCACGGAAAAACAGGATCATCATCCAGTTGGAGTGCAGAAAAAAGGGAGCTACTCCGGCAATTGCGATCAAAGCCGTGCCCAAAATAGCGCAAAATCGATAACTGAGTTTTTTGCCTGCAATACTGCCGATAAAAATGGTAATGGGAAGCGAAATCAGCGAAGGCAGGGAAGTTACGAGCCTTACGGTTGTTGCAGATAATTCTGGCCAGGCATCCATCATGGTCTGTACTGCCGCATTCATGAAAGATCCTGCCCCGGAAAAAAGAAAAATAGACAGGATAGCAGCATAGTTTGTGATTTTTAACTGATTTTTTGAGTCATATGAAATCCCCCTTTGTAAATATGGAAGACAATAAATCGTTTGCGATAAAGAAGAGGTTTATTGTCTATTAGTTTATTATAGGGGATGAGAAAATTTTTCCTATGACTGTATGTAATCAATAGAATTGATTTTGTATAACTATTGTTGAAGACGATAACAGGTTTAAATTCTTTTTTCTGTATTCAATTTCCGGAATTTACTGGGGGTCATCTGGTGATGACGCCGGAACATGCGGATAAAGGTTTCCGGATTTTTGAATCCGATCCGGTCACTGATATCTGCCACGCTCATCTGTGTATAAAGGAGCAGATTTTCACTTTGCTGGAGACGGATATTTTCCTGAAGCTCCGAAAAAGACTGTCCTGATATTTTTTTGATGAGTCGGGAACAGTAAGGAACGGAAAAGTGAAATTGTTCTGCGACCTGTTCCAGAGTAAGGTCCGCATAGTGATTTACAATGTAATTAAATACCTGTGTTTCAAAGGCAGAACGGGAATCGCTGCTTTGAGGGACCTCCATATTTGCCCGGTGGAGGCGAATCAGCTGGGTAAAAAAGATAGTCAATATACTGCAGATAATCCGGTCTGAGTATTCGTCAGGCTGCAGCTGCTCCAGATACATGTCCAGAATATAGTTGCGGATCGTATCATCCTCGCCGGTGTGAAATAGCAGATAGGGAACCTTGTTTTTCTCGTAGATATTACTGAGAAAGAACATGGAAATCTGTGTTTTGTCACGCACTGTATTGATAAAAATATCAAGAAACGTGCTTCGGCGTATGACGATGTTGAGGACAACGCTGCTGTCAAAAACCTCGATGGCGTGAATGATATTGGGAGCCATAATACAGAAATCTCCGGTGTTGAGCCGGATTTTTTTGTCTTCAAAAATCTGTGTGCAGGCGCCGGACAGTACAAAAATGATCTCAAAGAAATCGTGTTTGTGATAAAAAAACGGAAAATATCTTGGATGTTTTACGATGGATACATTTCTTCCGGAATTGATAAATTTATCTTCTGTGGGGCTGGAATCGATTTTATCCGGATGCTGAAGATAGGAAAGATAGTCGGTTTCGTTTTTATATCTGGCAAAAAAAGATGCAGGGGATTGTTTTTTCTGAATCAGTTCATAGTATTCCCGATATATTTGTTCTTCTCTGGTGAAATTAGTGAGCTCCTGTATGATAAGATCATAGGAAACCATGACGGTACCTCCTTTTTGACGGTGATATTTGTATAAAAGACTTTTCATTTCATCATTGTGTGTGTTTATTATATAGAAAAGGATATAAAAAAGGATATAAAAAGTCAATTAAAATGATTTATAGCGTCATATAACCAGAAGTGACAATTTTATATAATATTGTCAGAAAATGAAACCTGTTCATTATTTGGAAAGAGTCATATCGGTGGAAAGACATTGCTGAGTCAATCTGCCGCGGTCAGAGTATGACAGTCATCATTATTTATCAGGAGAAAGGAGTTTTTATGGTACGGATGGAGAAAGAAGAACGACTGCTGGAAGTGCGGGATCTGGTGGTGGAACACCAGAAAAGTCCGCTTGGAATCGACTGTGCAGAGCCGAGATTCGGATGGAAACTGGTCAGCAGCCAGAAAAATGTGTTTCAGACGGGATATCAGCTGAAAGTGTTTACGGAGTGCGGTCTGAATGCAGATTCCGGAAAAATAGAATCCGGAGAAAGTATTGAAAATACGATTGCAAACTGGAAAACAAAGCCGATGACATCTTATCAGGTCCGTGTGACAGTATGGGATAATTATGGGAATCAGGCGGAAACAGAAACCTGTTTTGAAACAGGACGTATGGGAAAACCATTTGTAAGTGCCTGGGTGGAACCGGAACAAACCCCTACGGCTAACAGCTGGAAGGACAAACAGATGGACTGCAATTCTGTTGGCGTCAATCAGTTTGCCGGTAAAGAACGGTATTTTGCAGAATTTCAGCCTGTTCAGTATGTAAGGATTCCTTTTGCCGCAGAAAAGCCGGTAAAGAAGGCAAGAATTTATGCATCTGCTCATGGAATTTACAAACTGGAAGTAAATGGAAAACGTCCGGATATGCGTGAATTTGCACCGGAAAATACAGCGTATCATAAAATCCTGCAATATCAGACCTATGATGTTACAGAGTTTGTCTGTCAGGGAAAGAATACCATTGGTGTCATCCTGGCAGATGGCTGGTGGTCAGGCCGTGTGGGAGTCAGCGGAGATTCCTGCCAGTATGGAGATAAAAAAGAGCTTCTTCTGGATGCAGTGATTCAGTATGAAGACGGGACAGAAGATGTGATTACAGGGGAGATGGGAAAATCTTCCACAGGGCCTCTGGTGTATGCGGATCTTTTTGTGGGGGAACGGTATGATGCCTGTAAAGAACTGGGGAACTGGAGCTGTGCGGAATATGATGACAGTCAGTGGAAACCGGTAAAGAAAGTGGAATATCCTATGGATAATCTGGTTGGGCAGTATGCTCCGCCGGTTCATACAATCTATACCTTTTCTCCGCTGAAGATTTTCCGTTCTCCAAAAGGGGAGATGATTCTGGATGCAGGTCAGGTAGTGGCAGGTCAGCTGGAGTTTACGCTGAATGCAGAGCCAGGCATTGAAATTAAGCTGGAACATTCAGAAATTCTTGACAAAGAGGGAAATTATTTCAATAATATTCTTGGAACCAATAAAGAACAGATGGTGGTTTATACGACAAAGGAAGGTCTGCAGACTTATCGGACTCAGTTTTCCTATCAGGGATTCCGCTATGTGCGTATCACCGGATGGCCGGGAGAAGCGTCGGCAGATCAGTTTTGCATTCATGCAGTATCCAGTCTGATGGAAGATATCGGACATTTTTCCACTTCTGATGAGAGGATCAATCGTCTGCAGCAGAACATCTGGTGGAGTCAGGTTGCCAATACGATTTCCATTCCAACGGATTGCCCGCAGAGAGAAAAAGCCGGATGGACCGGAGATATTATGGCCTATGCACCGACCATGTGTTTTTTAAGAAATGCAGATGCCTTTCTGACCAGCTGGATGGCGAATGTCAGAGTGGAGCAGCGGGATAACGGGGCTGTTCCGGTTATTGTTCCGTATCTGAAAGCGTATGAGATTTTTATCAATGAGTCCCAGAAAAGTGATACCTGCTGCGGCTGGGGAGATGCGGTGATCGTGGTTCCCTGGAGTGTTTACCAGGCATACGGGGACAAACGGATACTGGAAGAAAATTACGAGGCTATGAATCACTGGATGGATTATATCCGGAACCGGGCAGAACATCATCATCCGGAAGAATATGAGAACTGGGATGAGGAACATAAAGCGCGCAGCCGGTATTTGTGGAATACAGATTTTCATTATGGAGACTGGCTGATTCCCAGTGTAGTCCTGGGAAATCCGGACGGGAGTGCCATGATGGAAACTGCTTATGCAACCATGGGAATCGTGGCCCCCGCTTACTATGCGTTCAGTGCTGCAATGATGAAAAAGGTTGCGGATACTCTCGGATATAAGGAAGATGCTGCATATTATCAGGATTTGTATCAGAAAATCCGTGAGGCATTTATTGCGGAATATGTACATGAAGATGGAACGCTGGATGCGGATTTCCAGGGAATCTATGTGATCGCACTGAAAAACGGTCTCGTACCGGAGGCGATTCGTCCAAAAATGGTGGCTCATCTCTGCGATTTGATTGAAAAAAACAACGGATGTCTGGATACCGGATTTCTCAGTATTCTGTTTCTGATGGATGTCCTTTGCGAAAATGGAAAGCGGGATGTGGCATATCAGCTGATGTTCCAGACAAAATGTCCAAGCTGGCTGTACGAGGTGGAAAAGGGCGCTACAACTATATGGGAAAGCTGGGGAGCAATCGCAGAAGATGATACGGTAAGCACTTACAGCTATAATCATTATGCATTTGGATGTGTCGGTGAATGGATGTACCGTGAAATGGGAGGCCTGCAGGCAGCTGTACCGGGATATAAAAAAATCCGTGTGGCACCTGCCTGGGATTGCGGACTTTCCTGGGCAAGGATGGTAGAAGAAACGCCGTATGGAACGGCTTCTGTCGTATGGGAGAAGGATAGTGACAGAAAATATCTGCATGTGCAGATTCCGCCGAATACAACTGCCGAAATCGTATTGGATGAAAATCAGATTGAGACGGTGGGAAGCGGAGATTATACTTATGAAATAGAGTTACGAAAGGGAGGAGCAGAAAATGTCAGAAATCAGTGATAAGAGTTTTAAAGATGGTATTCGTCTTTCCAGACTTGGAATGGGAAATATGAGACTTCCGGTAAAATCTGGTGAGCCGGGAGAGCCGATTGATTATGAGAAGGCAAAAGCGATCATTGACAGGGCTATGGAAGCTGGTGTGAATTATTATGATACCGCTTATATCTATCATGGAGGAGAATCGGAACGATTTGTGGGCAAAGCTCTGGCAGAATATCCAAGAGACAGCTATTATGTGGCGGATAAATTCAACTACCAGGCAAATCCGGATTACCGGGCACAGTTTGCAGAGCAGCTGGAACGGCTTTCCATGGACCGCATTGATTTTTATCTTCTGCATGGAATCCAGGATTATTTTGTAGAAGATGCCATCAGCTGTGGCTGTATTTCTTATTTTGATCAGATGAAAAAAGAGGGGAAAATCAAATATCTCGGTTTTTCTTTCCATGGAACTCCGGAGGCACTGAAGCGGATTTTGCCGGTATATCCGTGGGATTTTGTACAGATTCAGCTGAATTATTATGACTGGCTGTATGAAAATGCAAAGACTCTTTATGAAATGCTGGATGAGGCAGGAATCCCGATTATGGTTATGGAACCGGTGCATGGAGGGCTGCTGGCAGATCTGGGAGAACAGGCAAATGGAATTCTGAAAGAGGCAGAACCGGAACAATCCATTGCTTCCTGGGCAATGCGCTGGGTAAAGAGTCTTCCGCGGGTACAGGTGATCCTGAGCGGAATGTCAAATCTGGAACAGATGAATGATAATATCCGGGTAATTTCTGAAACTGAGGATGTAACGGAAGAAGAACAGAAATTGATTGAAAAAGCCTGTGGAATTGTGCGCACCAACACGGCAGTGCCATGTACGAAATGTCGTTACTGTGTGCCAAACTGCCCTATGGAACTGGATATTCCTTATCTTTTGTCCAGCTATAATGATGCAAAACTTGGTGGAGCGTGGAGACTGGGAAATCTTGCGAGTGTGGTGGGTGAGAAACTGCCTTCCGCATGTGTTGGATGCGGAACTTGTACGAAGCACTGTCCGCAGAGCTTTGACATTCCGAAGTATATGAAAGAACTGACGGAAATGATGGGATAAGATTGGGAAAGAAAAGGTGAATGTATGAAAAAAATACTGGTTGCTGTAGGGAGCGGACTCAAAGGTGGTAATACTGACCAGTTGGCAGATGCATTTATTCAGGGTGCCAGAGAGACATTTGAATGGTGCCTGGCTGCTTGGAAAATCTATGTGATTATTTTGCATATGTCATCATATACATATACGAAAGCATTTTCAGGAGATTTTTATGGCTTCCTATGGAAATATACGTGCACAGCAGGAAAACATTGATGAGGGGAAACTGCAGGTGACGGTATTGTCTGCAGACGGAAACCATCCGGTGGAAAATGCGCTGGTGCGGATTTCTTTCACAGGAGATCCGGGCAGCGTGGTAGAGGAACTCCGGACGGATTCCTCTGGTCAGACTCCGGTGCTGGATGTGAAAACGCCCCCGCTGGAATACAGTCTTGATGTGAATCAGGAAGCACAGCCATATGCGGAATATACCATGCAGGTGCTTGCCGAAGGCTATGAAGAGGAAGAAGTGGCAGGAACACAGGTACTGTCTTCTGTGCTGGCGGAACAGTCTATTCAGATGACACCGCTGGAACCGGATATAACCGGTACTTTCGGCAGAATTGTGATTCCTCCGCATACGCTTTTCGGCGTCTATCCTCCCAAAATTGAAGAGGCGGAAATCAAACCGATCAATGAGACAGGGGAAATTGTCCTGAGCAGGGTAGTGATTCCGGAATTTGTGGTAGTTCATGACGGACCGGTAGGGGATAATTCTGCTCAGAATTATTACGTGCGTTACCGGGATTACATCAAAAATGTGGCCAGCAGTGAAATCTATGCGACCTGGCCGGATGATACCATACGCGCCAATGTGCTGGCAATTATGTCCTTTACGCTGAACCGGGTATACACAGAATGGTACCGGAACAAAGGCTATGATTTTACCATCACATCCTCGACTGCTTATGATCATAAATGGATGCGGGGCAGAAATATTTTTGACAGCATTTCCAGAATCGTGGATGAGCTTTTTGAAAATTATCTTTCCAGACCGAATGTAAAACAGCCGATTCTGACCCAGTATTGCGACGGCCGCCAGGTGGAATGCAGAAGCAGGGGATGGATGACACAGTGGGGAAGCAAGGAGCTTGGAGACCAGGGATATTCAGCCATTGAGATTCTTCGGTATTTTTACGGGAATAATATGTATATCAATGTGGCAGAAGAGATATCCGGGATCCCGTCTTCCTGGCCGGGTTATGATCTCAGTGTTGGAGCATCCGGAAGCAAAGTACGCCAGATGCAGGAACAGCTGAACAAAATCGCGGAAGCATACCCGGCATTGCCGACAATTACGGTAGATGGTGTTTACGGACCGGCGACAAAAGCTGCCGTACAGAAATTCCAGAGTATATTCGGCCTGCCCCAGACAGGAATTACGGATTATTCCACCTGGTTTAAAATTCAGGAGATTTATGTAGCAGTCAGCAGGATTGCGGAACTGGTATAAGCTACAATAAATACCCAGTGTGGCATTTCGTGTGGATGATACTGGTGTAGGATACAGAGAGGAGTGCATGGACTGTTGGGGGACTTATATGCATAAATGCATGAAAATATCCCGGAGAGATTCCTTTGAACAGCAGTAGATGCACTCCTCTTTGGGTGCAGGCTGACTTCGCCTTGCTTTTTTTATGATCGCGTGCTAGTATAAGACATAATAAATACCTTACTGTTTCGGTAAAGAATGAAAAAAGAATGAAAAAAGAATATAAAAAACCTATTGACATTGTCCCATAGATTTGATATACTATCATTCGTCGCGAGGGAACAGTGATTTCCATGAAATGCGATATGCGGAAGTGTCGGAACTGGCAGACGAGCAAGACTAAG
>CAMBAL010000030.1 GCA_945864225.1 uncultured Blautia sp.
GCTATGCCTCCCTCATTTGAGTCAAATTCCCCACAAATTGTGACGCACATCTGTCAGGGAGAATTTTCAAACACGTTCCAATACATCTGACTTGTCCTTTTGCCTTCCATATCTACCAAAATCTGAATGTTTTCTTCCTTACCGAAAATAACTGTATACCATACCTGCCGCAACCAGCTGCAGCAGCAGAATCAGCGGCACACCCAGTCTGAATTTCCATTTCTTCGTTTTGTGATGGAACATATACATTCCTGTCAGAGCTCCCACGCTCCCTCCGGCTGCTGCCAGAAACAGCAGTGTTTTTTCCGGTATTCTCCATCTTCTTCTGCGTGCTTTTTGTTTATCGATGCCATAAAGCATCCAGGTCAGAAGATTCATGCCAAGCAGATACCCTCCTATTCCCTGTACAATCTGCGGATTCACGCCATATCACTCCTCTCCTGTTGTTTTTCCCTGCTTCCTATTGCTTTTGTCATATCTCCAACTTTTTTCCTATTACATGTTTTCGAATATTTTTGTGATTTTTTCTCTATATCTGCAATTATTTCTCTCACAATTCCTTTATTTTTTAGTCTTATTCGGTCTATTATCCAATTACCTAATTTGGTCTAAGATATAGTATTTTACAGTATGTAAAGCAATCCTTGTATTATGATTCTAATCGCGGTTTACTATAAAAGCCCTTTAAATTTAATGGCTGCCGTTTTGTCAGGTACAATGGAATTGTTTTGCATTTTTACCAAAGATAAAGGGGTGAAGATGGTGGTCTACCGCCGAATCCGGGAACTGAGAGAGGATAAGGATCTGACCCAGACGTACATGGCACATTTTCTGAATGTCGGCCAGCGCACCTATTCCAGATATGAAACTGGAGAACACGCGATTCCTCTGGAACTGCTGTGTAAACTCGCAGATTTCCATAATGTCAGCGTTGATTATCTGCTGGATCGTACCGATGCGAAACAGCCCTATCCCCTCAAAAAGAAACGGCCGTAACAGAAAGAGTTTCTGCACATGTATTCTGCTGAAACCTCTTTCTGCTGCGGCCTATTTTCTCACCTTATTCTGCTCCTAGAGTTTGTTTAAAAATTCATTCCCGTCATCTGCACGCCCCACTTTGCAGGAAATTTGCCTCGCATTCGGTCAACATAGCCCGCTATGCCTCCCTCATTTGAGGAAAATTCCCTACAAATTGTGACGCACATCTGTCGGAAAGCAATTTTCAAACACACTCTAGACTCAGAAGTTCTTTTCCTTCCTTCAGGCGCTCATAAAACTGCGGATAAAAATCAGTGCTGCTGTCATATGGTTTCAGATAAAACCGATTTACCACATAAAGATTCAGATTTCTGATCAGCTCCGTGTCTTCCGTTTCATAAAGAACTTCCTGCACATCCTTCAGAAAATAATGCCAATCTGTAATATATTTCTCATATTGCTTCAGATCCGGCGTATCAATCCATTTTCGAACCTTAATCTTGCTTCGGTTTGTTTTCGGGCACTCATGGATCTGCAGAAAATATTTAAAACTGTGGTCCTCATAATATCTTCCAAGCGGAAAAAGCCTGCAGAATCCCGGACGCGCCGGATGAATGGAACATCTGCCCTCTCCATTCAGGAATACACACTTTTCCTCTGGTCCGGTCATGCACAGATGCGGAAGAATATTTCCATCAAACACATCCAGCGCAATTTCTCTTTCCAGAAGTTTCTCCGGTTCTTTCTTAAGATACGCGGAAAGCCGGTGCACATCCAGAGGATCCAGCACCACGCTGTTTCCCATCCCCTTACAGCAGTCGCAGCAGCCCGCACAATCATGGCAGTCTGCTTTGACCATATCATTCAGTTCGTATAATCTTCCATCTGAAATCTCTTCTATAGCTACTTCCCGTCGCATATGCCTCTCCCTCATATGTTATTTTTTTATTATTACCAATCTGGTATTTCCTTCCAATGTCATAAAGCTTTCCGAAATACCAGCATCTTCCCGATGCCATACAGCTTTCCAGAATCCATATTCTCGATATCATAAAGTTTTCCAGAATATCTCCATCTTTCATCCTATTCCAGCTTAATTCCTGCAAGTGCCTGTGCAAATGCATTATTTACCGGTTCTTTGGCTTCTTTCTGCTGCTGTTTCAGGTATTTCTGCACATCCCGTTTATTAACACCAGCTCCCTCTTTTTCTCTTCTCGCCTGAAAAGCAGAAAGCTTTTCTTTGTATCCGCAGGCACAGACAAACGTTTCTTCTTTTCCTTTCAAAATCATTTCCATTCGTTTATGACACTTCGGGCAACGGGCATTTGTGATCCTCGATACTGTTTCCCGATAACCGCATTCCCGGTCCTGACATACCAGCATTTTACTGTTCTTGCCATTCACAGCCAGAAGGTGTTTGCCGCAGTGCGGACAGACTTTATTTGTGATATTCTCATGCCGGAAAGTACCATCTCCTGTTTTAATCTCATCTACAATTTCACACGTGTACCCCCAGATTTCTTCCAGAAATGTCTCCTGACGCATTTTTCCTCTGGAAATATCGCTGAGCTTGCGTTCCCAGTCAGCAGTCAGCTCCGGCTTTTTCAGATCCTCCGGAACCAGTTCCAGAAGCTGTTTCGCCTTGGATGTGATGTGAATTTCGTTTCCTTTTTTCTCCATCAGGAAGGAATGGAAAAGCTTTTCGATAATATCCGCTCTTGTGGCAACAGTTCCAAGTCCGCCTGTTTCTCCCAGTGTTTTTGCTGCCTGTGCATCTCTGGTCGTCATATATTTCACTGGATTTTCCATGGCAGCCAGCAGGGTAGCCTCTGTAAACCGTGCCGGCGGCTTCGTCTTTCCCGATGTAAGAGAAGCTTTCTCAATCCTGAGATGTTCCCCCTCCCGGATCACCGGAAGCTTCTGATCCTTTGGAATCGACTCCTCCGTTTCTTCCTCTTTTTCTTCATAACTTCCTTCATAAACTTCTTTCCATCCGGCACTTCTGATCACTTTTCCGCTGGCTGTAAAGGTATGTCCTGCAGCTTTTCCCTCCATTGTCACCTGCTCATATAAAAACGGCGGATAAAGGACGCTGAGAAATCTGCGCACTACCATATCATAAATCTTCCGCTCCTCATTTGTCATATGATCCAGCTGCACAAACTGTTCTGTCGGAATGATTGCATGATGATCACTGACTTTTTTGTCATCCACAAAAGAACTGTTTGTCTGAAGCGGCTTATTCAGAAGAGCACCTGCAAGCTTTTTATAGGGACCTGTCCCACAGGCTTTCAGTCTCTCTTTGATTGTCGGCACCACATCCCTGCCAATGTATCTGGAATCTGTTCTCGGATAGGTAAGAACTTTATGGTTTTCATACAAACGCTGCATAATATTCAGCGTTTCTTTGGCCGAAAAACCGTAGCGCTGATTTGCTTCTCTCTGAAGGGTGGTCAGGTCATAAAGTCCCGGTGCAAAACTCTTCTTTTCCTTGCGATTTACGGAAGTAACCTCCAGAATACCGGTATACGTATCTGAAAGAATTTTTTCCATCTTATCCCTGCGGAAAGAACGATAGCTTCCATTTGCGGAATCTTTCCAGGTCCACTGAACATCACCGCACTGCAAAACAGCCCCATAATATTCCTGCGGTTTAAAGTTTTTGATTTCTTCTTCTCTCTTTGCGATCATGGCAAGGGTAGGAGTCTGTACACGCCCGCAGGAAAGCTGCGCATTGTACCTGCAGGTCAGTGCTCTCGTTCCATTCATGCCAACCAGCCAGTCCGCCTCTGCTCTTGCTTCCGCTGCACGGTACAGGTTCTGATATTCCCGTCCGTCTCTCAGATTCTGAAATCCTTCTCTGATGGCTTTGTCCGTAACCGAAGAAATCCATAGTCTCCGGATCGGCTTATGACAGCCAGATTTTTCCAGGATCCACCGTGCCACCAGTTCGCCCTCTCTTCCCGCATCTGTGGCAATGATGATATCCCCGATATCCTTACGGAAAAGCTGGGTCTTCACTGCCTGATACTGTTTCGAGGTCTGCCGGATCACCACCAGTTTCATCTTCTCCGGCATCATGGGAAGTGTGGACATTTCCCATTTCATATATTTTTTATCATATTCTTCCGGATCTGCCAGTGTCACAAGATGTCCGAGAGCCCATGTCACAACGTATTCTCTGCCTTCCAGAAATCCGTTTCCCTTCTGTCCGGCTCCGATCACCCGCGCGATATCTCTGGCAACGGAAGGTTTTTCTGCAATTACTAAAGATTTCATATTACAATCCTTTCCGATGAAATGTAACTAGTATAACACATTTTTCCCTCACAGTCCATCGAAAGACCATTGCTGTTCGGCTATACACTTCCCACTATCTGGGCGAATTCGGAACTTACACCCGTTAGAGCGCGCCCATGGCGCGCAAACGCAAAAAGGGTCTGGCATTTCTGCCAGACTCTCCAAAAATCGATCACCCGATCTTCTCTTTCATGTCCTTATTCCGCATCCGTAATAAGGTCATATTTTACCACATTCATTTTTACTGCTCCGTCAGCAAAGAAAGATATTCTGTCTGCCGCCTGATCCGTATACATGGTGATAGTCATCACCTGTTCTCCGTCATTGACAAAGACTTCCGCACTGAAGCGGTCCAGAATCAGACGAAGTCTGAGTCTGCCGTTTTCGGAACGGACAAGGCTTCTTCTCTGATGGATTGCAGCTCTTCTGGAACCGCTGAATTTTCTGTCAAGCTTCAGAATGGATTCATGCGGCCGGAAGCTGACTGCTGTATGATACACATCGTCCTGTGCAAAACGGACAGCAAACTTCTCGTATACTTTTTCCTCATCCGCCGGAGAAAGCTCCAGTTCCAGATCCACTCTTCTGCCGCTGATACCATCCAGTGAGATAACCCCATCTGCCACTGTCACATCCTGATATTCCACACGATTGCGGCGAAGCGTTTCCAGTTCGCGAATCGGATTCTCATAAAGTCTTCCGTTTCGGATGGATAACTCTCTCGGCACTGTCATCTGACCGAACCATGCTGTATCCGGAAGCTGCAGACGTGCGGTATCCCAGTTCTGCATCCATCCCAGAAGAACTACTCGTCCATCCGGCGTACGGATAGTCTGAGGCGCATAAAAATCAATTCCATAATCTACCGTCTGATGATGTTCTTCCTGGAATTTTCCTGTTTCCTCATCAAAAGTACCGATCAGGCAAAGTGTTCCGTTTCCATTGTGATATTCCAATCCTTCCGGAAGCATATCCATCGGACTGCAGATGATCACATCTTTTCCATCCAGTTTAAAAAGATCAGGGCATTCCCACATCACGCCGAAACGATGCTGATTTTCTTTTACAACACTTTTGAAATCCCAGTGGAAGCCATTCTCACTCTTATAAAGAAGAATCTGTCCGCTTCCATCAGCAGCACGGTTTACTGCCACCATACTGTAAGTGCCGTCTTCATTCCGGAACATTTTTGGATCACGGAAATCTGCTTTGCTGCATCCTTCCGGAATATCCTTCTCATCCAGTACAGGATTCTGTTCGCATTTCTCATAATCAATGCCATCGCCCACAGCAAGACACTGGGTCTGTTCATCCACAAACCCGCCGTCTTCCTTAGGAATTCTCTTCACACCGGTATACATCAGAAGCTGACGTCCATCCGGCAATTCCACAGCACTGCCGGAAAAGCATCCGTCTCTGTCATAAGGCTGATCCGGAGCCAGTGCTGCAGGCAGATATTCCCAGTGCAGCAAATCCTCACTTACCGCATGACCCCAGTGCATGGGACCCCAGTACGGATCATAGGGATGATATTGATAAAAAAGATGATATTTCCCCTGATAGTAAGAAAAACCGTTGGGATCGTTCAGCCATCCCACTCTTGAAGAAAAATGGAATTCCGGACGGTCTTCTTTTTTGATTCTTTTTTCGTAAGTTTCCTCGTATCTGCGCGCATCACGCAATGTCTGACTTGTCATTTTGCCTCTTCACCCTCTGTTAGTTAATTTTTCCGTTTCAGCCAGAAGAATCCATTTCCCGGAACGCCAACAGCTACTGCAACCATTTCTTTTCCGGTAACAAGATCCTGATAAACACCATCTGCCTCATTAATCCAGGCAGTTTTGTCAAATTCACTGAAATTGAAAAGACCGATCAGTCTTTCTCCTTCATATTCTCTTACAACACAGATAATAGACTGCTCGTAAGTTTCCAGTGTATAAAATACCGCATTGGACATAAATACCGGTTCCTTTGCACGGATTTCCTCCAGTTTTTCCAGTCCATGGTAAACTTTTTCAGAAACACTGCCGTTTTCTTTTATCTGGTCAACCAGTTCCCAGTTGAATTTTCCTCTGTGGATATAACGGGAATCCGGAGCTTTATCCGGAACTTCCTTGTAAGTGTAGTCATTTGTCTGACCAACTTCATCACCGCTGTAGAGCATCGGAATTCCGGACTGAGTAAACATAAATGCATGAAGCATCAGATCTCTGGCAATGGCATGCTGCATCTGTTCTTCATCCTGCTCAAATCCGGCTTTTTCCACACCACACATGGAGGCTGCAGTACCGCAGAAACGGGCATCGCCGGTCACCGGATCTGCATTGTAAAGCTCGCCTCTGCTGTAGCTTCCTTCTGCCACACCGGTAAAGAAATCGTTGATATACTGTTTGTGAGGACGTTCCTCCATTCCCCAGCTGCGAAGAGTCGGGTAATCCAGTCCCCAGCCGATATCGTCATGACAGCGCAGATAATTCAGGAACACATAATCCTTCGGAAGTGCCGCAAGGATATCCATCTGGCGTTTCAGAAGTCTTGCATCCCTGGTGGCAAGGGAATTCCACATTGTTGCCATCGTCGTTACATTATAGAGCATATGGCATTCCGGTTTTTCCACAGTGCCAAAATACGGTGTTACTTTGGATGGTTCCATAACTACTTCACCGAGAAGAAGAATTCCCGGGCATACGATTTCTCCGATCATACGCATCATACGTACAAGGGTGTGAACCCTCGGAAGATTTCTGCAATCAGTTCCCAGTTCCTTCCAGATATATGGTACGGCATCAATACGGATGACATCGATTCCTGCATTTGCAAAGAACAGGAAATTGTACATCATTTCATTAAACACTCTCGGGTTACGGTAATTCAGATCCCACTGATACGGATAAAAGGTTGTCATGACATAATGACCATTCTCCGGACAATAGGTGAAGTTTCCGGGAGCAGATGTAGGAAATACCTGCGGAACTGTTTTTTCAAACTGAGCCGGGATATCAAAATTATGGAAAAAGAAATAACGGCTCATATACTCTCCGTCGCCCTGTTTGGCACGGACAGCCCATTCATGATCTTCCGATGTATGATTCATGACAAAATCCATACAAACACTCATATTTCTCTCATGGCAGGCATCTGTCACTTCCCGCAGATCATCCATGGTTCCCAGTTCCGGCTGTACTTCCCGGAAATCAGCAACTGCATATCCGCCGTCAGAACGTCCCTTCGGTGTCTTCAAAAGCGGCATCAGATGTACATAATTGACATTGCTTTCTTTCAGATAGTCAAGTTTGCTTTTCACTCCCTGCAGATTTCCTGCAAAATTATCTACATAGAGCATCATTCCCAGCATATCGTTCTTTTTGAACCAGTTGGGCTCTTTTTCACGATCACGGTCCATCTGCTTCAATGATGCTTTTCTCTCTATGTAGAACCGGTACATCTGTTTACAAAGTTCATCAAACATCCATTCATTCTGGTAAACTTCCATGTAAAGCCATTTCAGTTCATCAACATGTTTTTCAAACCGACGGTGATATTCTGCATCTTCCATGTTTTTTACTGTATCTGCAGAAATTTTCACTGTTTCAGTTTTCACAGCTGCAGTTTTCTCATTTACAGATTGAACAACTGTATTTTTTTTAATTTCAGGCTGTGCAATCACAACTGTTTCCTTCTCAGGTTTCATAGTCGTAACCTTTTCATTTGCAGGTTTCATATTTTCAGGTTTTTTATTTACAGCAGACTTTGCAGAAGCCTGTCTCTTTTTCCTTTTCTGCATGAATGTCCTCCTTAAGGTGTATATAATCAAAGCAAAAAACGCGGCAGGAATACACTTCTATATTCCTGTCGCGTAAGAAAAATCTTTAGCCTTTTACGGCACCTGATGTAACGCCTTCAACAATGTAACGCTGCAGGAACAGATACAGGATTAAGATTGGAAGCATTGCAAGGAGCAGAGCTGCCATTACAAGACCTATATCTGTAGAATAGGTTCCGTAGAATACCTGTGTCGCAATCGGAATGGTGTATAATTCCTTACGTCCAAGAACAAGGCTCGGAAGAAGGTAGTCATTCCAGAATGCCATCGCATCTATGATCGCTACAGTTGCAATCGTCGGTTTCAGAAGCGGAAATACGATTTTCCAGTATGTCTGCCATCTGGTACATCCGTCAATAAACGCTGCCTCTTCCAGTTCCATCGGGACATTCGTACGAATTGCTCCATGGAACATGAATGTTGCCATAGATGCTGAAAAACCTACATGCATCAGAATCAGGGTGATACGGCTGTTCAGTACTCCAAAAATTCCGCCATAGAGGGAAACCAGAGGAATCATCAATACCTGGAAAGGAATAACCATGGAAGCTACCATTCCGGAGAATAACAGATTACATGCTTTCCAGTTGTTTCGTACGATCACAAAAGCAGCCATGGAAGACACCAGAAGTGTCAGTACTGTTGCGCATACGGTAACGATCAGAGAGTTTTTGAATACTACAAGGAAATTCATCTTTTCCATAGCTTTCGGGAAGTTTTCCATCGTAAAGCCATGTGCTCCGATCAGTGCCAGCGGATTGGAAGTAATATCTGCCTTGGTCTTAAATACGTTGATAATTACCAGTATCAGAGGGAAGATAAATAAAAAGAATACTGCTACCAACACAATCATCATAATTGCATGAGATACCTTTTTTTTCTGTGCAGCCTGTGCATTTGCATCCATTATGCTTCCACCTCCCCTTTCTTACCAATGTAAACCTGAGTTACACCTACGATTGCACATACAACGAAGAGAATCAGTGCTTCAGCCTGACCTGTTCCGTAATTCTTATATGTAAACGCCTGATTGTAAACGTGCATTGCTGCCATTACAGAAGAATTGAACGGTTCGCCCTTTGTTAAGGAAAGGTTTACATCGTAAACCATGAAGCATCGTGTGATAGTCAGGAACAGACACTGTACAAAAGAAGCTCTCATCAGAGGTACTGTAACATTCCATGTTGCCTGAGATTTCGTACATCCGTCGATCTGGGCTGCTTCCATAAGACTCTTCGGTACACTCATAAAACCAGCTACATAAATCAGCATCATATAACCTGCATACTGCCATACAGAAACAATGATCAGACAGAGCATTGCTCCATTGGTTGTTGCCAGCCAGGAAGTAGAAAGTGCTCCAATTGAAAGAGCCTGTCCAACAGATACCAGTGCACGGTTAAATACGAATTTCCATACATAACCAAGAACGATACCACCGATCAGGTTCGGAACAAAGAAACCTGCACGGAAAAAATTCTGTCCTTTGATTCCGCTTGTTACCAGATAAGCAAGCAGGAACGCTACCACATTGACCAGAATAACAGCGATTGCTGAATAGATAAAAGTTCTTCCAAGGGCCTGCCAGTAAGCAGCATCTTTAAACGCTGCAAGATAATTCGCTAATCCAACAAATGGCTTTGTCTTTGAAATGCCGTCCCAACTTGTAAAAGTCAGATACAGACCATAGACAAAGGGAAGAATTACCACGGCAAAAAACAGTACTGTCGCCGGTCCGGCAAACATGAGAAACTGTTTTACTTTATATGACATGGTGTTTCGTTTCATGCTTTCTCTCTCCTTTTCTCCATCATTTCCTTCTGCCGGACTGACCCGGCAGGATCAGCTCAGAGAATACGAGGTGCCGGATTTCACCGGCACCTCAGAATCATTTCTTGATGAATGCTCAAGAATTATTAGTGCTCAACCGGAGTAGTTGCTTTCCAATAATCTTCGATTTCAGTTGCGAAACCTGCACGGTCGATCTGACCTGCAAGATATTTCTGGAAGGAAGCACCACAGATAGAGTAGTGATCATCCGGAGCATAATCGTAGTTCGGGATCAGAGCGCCTTCATCAGCATATTTCTTTACAGATTTTCCAAGAGGATCAGATACTTCGATTGCATTGTTGGAGAATGCAGGTACAAGTGCACAATCTGTTGCGATAAAGCTCTGTCCAGCCTCATCATATACAAGCCAGTTCAGGAAGTCTTTTGCTGCCTGCTGCTGTTCTTCAGATGTATTATCGGAGTTGTCGATGAAGAAATATTTGGAACCGCCGCCAACGAGTTTTTCATTGGTTCCGTCTTCTGTATTCTGCGGAACAGGCATCAATCCCATGTTTTCTGTGTAATCATAAGCATTGATTACAGACCAGTCCCAGTTACCGCCGAACATGAATGCGATTTCGCCTTCAGCAAGTTTCTGTTCGGATACTTCACGTTCTGCTGCGATTGGAGAATCTTTTGCGTAGTTGTTTTCCATCAGGACATCAAAAGTATCCATCAGAGAATTGAATTTTTCATTGTTGATAAGATCTGCGCTGCCTTCATGAAGAGATGTGATGAATCCCTCTACATCTTCCTGCTCTTCATATACTTCAGAAAGGAAATGAGCACCAAGTGACCAGTCTTCTTTCATGATTCCAACAGGAGTTTCCATGCCGCCCTCAATCAGTTTTGCAATGAGTTCTTTGAATGCATCGAGAGTTTTGTAATCATCCGGATTGAAGGTTTCACCTGTGATTGCTTCGATTGCATCAGCATTGTACATCAGACCACGTGCTTCTACACATACCGGGAATCCGTAAACTGTACCATCAACACTGATTTCATAATCTGTATCATTTACCCACTCCTGATCGCTCAGATCAAGTGCGTGCTCTTTTCCAAGAGAATAAACATCTTTTGCATCTACCATGCTCAGAGTATATGGATCTTCAGATGCATATCTGGTTGCCATATGAGCAGCTACTGTATCGTTGGAGTAGTAAACTTCTACGTCGATACCTTTCTCCTCTGCATATTCTGCCGCTTTCTCCTCCATCTGGCTCTGGATTTCCGTTTTGGAGTTGAAGATTGTGATGGAAACATCATCTGCCAGTACCGGTACCGCACCTACTGTTGTAAGAGATGCTGTCATTGCAACTGCCATTGCGAAAGAAACTGCTTTTTTCATTTTGTAATCCTCCTTGATTATGTTTTTATTGCGTTTCTCTTGATGATTGAATAGTATCACAACCGCTTAATATATGTCAACCGTTTATCATATAAAAAACACACGCAAATTGTAAGTTTGTTACATATATACTAATTTAGCTTTCTTATTTTGTCTATTATGAATAATTTAATTTTCAGAATTTTATTTTCATTTCTATGAGTTGTATTTAATTTCTGATTTTTTCGTATTTTTATGTATTTACCGCTTGTCATATTATGTCATATATCCTGAAAGATTTTTTTTACAGAAAAATACAAGGCATTGTTTCAAATGAGAAGGAATCCTGCTCTGCAGGATTCTCCGCCTGCGGCGGATTGCTTTAGCAGTATGTTTCCTCTCCTCCGCAGTGTGATTCTGCCCGGAGAGATTTTTTGCATCACAGGAAAACGCAAAGTACTTTCCTGTGATACAAAAAAAAGACTGACGTTCTTCGCATCAGTCTTTTTACATCACTGTTCTGTCAACAGCCGCTTATTCATTTTTCTCAGGCGCTTCCGCGAACTACCAGAGTAACCGGAAATACAGTCTGGGCAGGAACCATCTTTCCTTTCGATGCAGATTCCAGTGTCTTGATGATTGCTTCTGCCATTTCCTTCACCGGCTGACGGATCGTGGTGATCCCCGGAATCGTAAGAGACGCAATATTGACATCATCAAATCCCACAATTTTCATCTGCTCCGGTACTGAGATTCCATTTTCATGACAGATCTGAATTGCCTGTGCCGCAATCACATCCGATCCCGCAAAAATCCCATCTGTATTCGGATGCTCCTTCAGAGCTTCACGAATCACCTGATAATAATTCATATCATTATAAAAGCACTGTCCCGGATCCACGTCCCAGAATTCCACTCCGTTCTCTCTGCAGACCTTTTCACATGCTGTCTTCCTGTCATCCGCAGGCATACGAACTTCATTTACACCTCCGATATGAAGAATATGTCTGCATCCTCCATCAACCAGGCGCTGAGCTGCCAGTACTCCTCCCTGATAATTATCACACAGAATTCCGGCAGTTCCCCCATCGATAAAACGTTCAAATGTAATCAGGGGACAATCCAGATTCTTAAATTTCTCTGTGACGATATTTCCACTGCAGAGCACGACTCCTGCAACGCGGCTGCTCCTGCACATTTCAATATATTCTTCTTCTTTCTCCTCTTTTCCCTTGGAATTAAACAGAAGAATTTTGTATTTATGTTCATAAGCTGCCAGTTCCAGATTACTGATCATTTTCGCAAAATAGGGATGTACGATGTGCGGTACAATGACTCCTATGGTATTGCTCTTTCGCTTCGAAAGAGAACGTGCCATCTCATTCGGCTGATAATTCAGCTCCTCCATGACCTCGTACACTTTCTGTCTTGTCTTCTCGCTGATATATCCTCTGTTATTCAATACCCGGGACACTGTACCAACTGTCAGTCCTGACTCTCTGGCAACATCTTTCAAAGTAGCCATAGTTTCACTCCAATCGGTACAATTGTTTGTTTATAATATACCATTCAAAAGACTGATATGTCAACCGCTAGTCATCTTTTTAAACAAAATTTATATCGGAATTCTGAAGTATTCCTATTCAAATTCTTTGCAGATTATTACAATGACCAATAGCCGTTTTCCTCACTGTTCACCGTAATTTTCTAATTTTTACAAAAATTTCATTTGAAAACAGAGATTACAGGTGCTATCATATGGATGATTTATAGTAGGGACAGGATAGTTTCCCATACAGGGAAGCATATGATTCTTTTATTGTGCATATAGACTAATAACATCTGATTTTTCCCGTTATTTTCTTCGGGTAATTCCGGGAATTGTACTTTAAAAGACAGTCTTTCTGTGCTATAATGTCGCACTGATGAATAACAACAGAACTTAAGGAAGGTGGAACTTTGTTAGAATTTATCAAAAAATACAAGCATGGTTTAGTTATAGCAACTTACAGCCTTGTCTATATGGTACTGTTCTTTTATCTGGAACGTATGCCCGTTCACGGTTATCATGTTGTACATACGGTTTTTGACGATATGATACCATTTTGCGAATATTTTATTGTACCTTATCTGCTCTGGTTTCCATATATGATCGGAACCGTAGCATACTTCATCTTTATTAACAAAAACAAGCGAGAATATTACCAGCTGATCTGCAATATGATGATGGGAATGACTATTTTCCTGATTGTTTCGTATGTATATCCCAATGTACTTCATCTTCGTCCTGCAGAATTTCCAAGAGACAATATTTTTACGGATGCGGTGAAATGGCTGTACCGGACAGATACTTCAACAAATGTACTTCCGAGTATTCATGTTTTTAATTCACTGGCAATACATATGTCTCTGACATCCTGTGAAGCACTGAAAGATCACAAAACTGTAAAACGCGCTTCACTGGTACTGACCATTCTGATCATTATGTCCACCATGCTGTTGAAACAGCACTCGGTCATCGATGTATGTATGGGTGCTACACTGGCTCTGTTCGGATATCTCGTTTTCTATCCGCAGAAGGCTCTGGAAACATCCACTGCACCTTCCTGGACTTCTTATAAAGGAAGACGCAAAAATTACAAACTGTAATATATAAAACAAAACCCCTGCATCAGGAAATGCTACAAAAAAGCGACATTTCCCGGCGCAGGGGCTTATTTGTTTATTTGTTTATCTGTTACTCTGTTAATCTGTTATTTCTTTTTCCTGCGGATTTTTCACCACTTATCCCATAAATACCGTATAATTCTGTATCCCATCAGTTAAATCCATAAAATTTCTGGCAGATTTTATATCCTGTCACAAAAACCTTGCGTCCTCCTCTTCCCGGAAGGTTTGATGCATTTCCAAACAGGCTGTAACGAAGACGTCTGTATAACCAGCGATCCTGTTCACGGATATATTCCAGAAGTTCTTTTTTCTTTTCCAGAGCTTCCTTAGAACCGGATCGGATCAGCATAATGGAGGAAATCGTAGTAATGATATCCAGATAACTTACCATATAAGCGCGAAGCCGTTTATTCGTAAATTTCACCTTATGGAAAGCATCCACCATCAGCTTATTTACACGGATCTGCTGGTCAATTCTTCGGATCATCACTTTTTCATTAACAGACTGATCATCTCTTCCGATGAAATATCTGTAGAAATTCACATCCAGATAATAAAGATTTTCCACATACGGGAGCGGCTCAAACGCAAACAGATTGTCTACATAAAATGTATGCTTCGGCAGTTCCAGACCACAGTCATGAAGCAGTTTCGTTCTGTAGATCATGGAATGCATCAGAAGATATTTTCCCTTCGGCATGTGCTTCACTGCATCCCAGCCGAAAATTTCATTCTGCGGCAGGCAATGACGGTACTGCATCACTTTTTTTCTGGTTGCACCCTGTTTTTCATAAACAAAATTACTGATCAGAAGATCCACTGTCTTTGGTCCGCGGATCAGTTCTTCCAGCGTCTGCAGGATTTTTTCATATGCTTCTTTATTGACCCAGTCATCACTGTCCACTACCTTAAAATAAAGACCGGTTGCATTGCGGATTCCTGCATTGACAGCCTGTCCATGTCCTCCATTCTCCTGGTGGATTGCTTTGACAATGGAAGGATACTTTTCCGCATATGCGTCTGCGATTTCGGCTGTTCGGTCTGAAGAACCATCATCCACGATCAGAATCTCCACATTTTCTCCTCCCGCCAGAAGAGAATCCACACACTTCTCCATATACGCTTCCGAATTATAGCACGGAATCGCGATACTTAAAATCTTCATCATTTTCCTCCTTCATATATCCCACGTATGCACGAAACGCAGATGGTATGGCATACTGTTTTTCCGATTGTTTCCTGTCCACAAAAATCAGCTTTTTTCCTTTGTATGACTCCAGGGAAGATACCCGTATCCTGTAAGCCGTCATTCTCCATTCGATATGAGAAAAAATATGCTTTGCCGGTTCCAGTGGTTCAATTTTCAAAGGATCCAGATTCAGCTCCTGAACGGTTCTCAAAGCTTCTTCCCGGCTTAAGTGTCCCTCAAAATTCGGCAATTCATACAATCCTGCCAGAAGACCTCTTCCGGGACGTCTGGAAATAGCAGTTTGCTCCCCGTCCTGAATCACAAGAACTGTACGCTCTTCGATTCTTCGTTCCTTCTTCGAAGCTTTCACCGGAAGTTCCTGAACAGTGCCATTCCTGCTGGCCAGACAGCACTCCCTTACAGGACAGCTGCTGCATTTTGCAGGACCGTTTGGCACGCAGACGACAGCTCCCAGTTCCATAAGTGCCTGGTTAAAATCACCCGGACACTCTTCCGGCATAATTTCCCTGAGCTGCTCTTCCATCTTTTTGCGCACAGACTGCTTCATAATGTCTTCACGGCTTTCTGTAATTCTGGAAATGACTCTCAGCACATTGCCGTCTACAGCCGGAACCGCTATTCCATAGGCAATAGAGGCAATTGCTCCTGCTGTATAACTCCCTATTCCTTTTAACGACAAAAGCTCCTCATAGGATTCAGGAAGCTTCCCTTCATATTTTTCTGTCACAGTTACTGCTGCCTGCTGCATATTTCTGACACGATTGTAATAGCCAAGCCCTTCCCACAGCTTCATCAGTTTTTTCTCCGGACATGCTGCCAGTGCAGGAATATCCGGGAGTTCTCTGATAAACCGTTCAAAATACGGTTTTACCGCTTCCACACGGGTCTGCTGGAGCATAATTTCTGAAACCCAGGTATAATATGCATTGTTCTGATCTCTCCATGGAAGATCCCGTTTGTTTTCTCTGTACCATTGCAGCAGAGGTGTTTTCATCTCGTTCAGCAGAAAATTATTCTGTTCATTCATCAAAAGCGTTTCCTCTTCATTCCGTAAACTTCTTTCTGTTCATTCGGAAGCAGGTTCTCCCGCTCATTCCGCAGTGGCTTTTTATTTTCATCCGGCATAGGGTTCCTCCAGATTAATCGGTACAGGATTCTGTATTTCGATAGTATCCTGCGTTACCCGACAGTCGTATGCAAGGATTCTGACTCCCTGCTTCCTGGCAGCAGCCAGTGCTCTCCCAAATTCCCGATGAGTGACCCAGTTTGGCCGAAATTCAGATACACCGTCCATCTGAATGACAAGAAGCAAATACGCTTCATAGCCTTCCTGTACACATCTGGCAAGCTCCTCCACATGCTTCACACCTCTCTGTGTAGGTGCGTCAGGAAAGCGGGCAATATTCCCTTCCTCCAGCGTAACGCCCTTCACTTCAATAAAAGCTTTTCGCCTCGCAGATTCCACATAAAGGTCAAAGCGGGAGTTTCCATATGTTTTCTCCGAATATACCGTAATTTCTTCCGGGAACAGGCCGCCTCCCTCCAGCCATTCTCTGGCTGCTTTATTCGGCACCTGGGAATCCATATTGATCCATCGTCCCTGTTTCTTCACACAGATCAGGTCGTATTTCGTTCTGCGGTTGGGATTCACGCTCTCTTCCAGAATCACCTCGGTACCGGGAATCAGCAGTTCCCTGCATCTTCCGGTATTCTTTACATGGACAGTTTCCGTGTGACCATCAAGCTCCACATGTGCAATAAAACGGTTCGGTCTGTCCAGAAATTTCCCTGTTTTTATATTTTCATATTTCATTCTGTAACCTCACGCCAATAATATAACATGAAAACCTGAAAAAATACAGTTGCTTTTTTACCTTTTCTCATTTAAAATTGTCCTAAAAAAGAAAGGAAATGCAGATTTTTCCCTGAATGGAAATATCTGCCGGACATACGATGGACAGTATTATATTTGATGTGGACGGTACTCTGTGGGATTCCACAGATGTTGTTGCCAGAGCCTGGACACAGTACCTTCGCGAAAAAGAACACATGGAAATAGAAATCACTTCTCAAAAACTCATGACCCTGTTTGGCCAGCTGCTTCCGGATATCGCCAAAGCCCTGTTTCCCGATCTCAGTGAAGAGGAACAGCTTCGTGTGATCGATGCCTGCTGTCAGGCTGAACATGAAGCTTTATTAAAAGAATGCGCTCCTCTTTACGAAGACCTTGAACAGACACTTCAGAAACTCTCCGCAGAATATCCTCTGTTTATTGTCAGCAACTGCCAGGCCGGCTATATTGAAGTCTTCCTGCAGGCCACAGGGTTCTCCAAATATTTCAAAGGTCATCTCTGTCCCGGAGATACCGGAATGGCCAAAGCCGAAAACATTACCCGGATCGTAGATGACTACCATCTGAATTCCCCTGTTTATGTCGGAGATACCATGGGCGATTATGAGGCATGCCGGAAAGCCGGAGTTCCCTTTATTTTTGCTTCCTACGGTTTCGGCAATGTTCCGGAACCATACGCGGTCATTCAGAAACCGATGGATCTGATACCACTGTGTATCTCTCATTCCTGATAATAAAAATCCTGATTTACAGGTTCTTTTGCATCGCAGGAAAATGCGGAACACTTTCCTGCGATACAAAAAGGAGCATGGGACTTGTTCCTGTGCTCCTTTTTCTGCGGCTGTTTCTGTTGCAGAAACAGCCAGTCATTTCTTTCTGCATTTTTTTCTGTAGTATACAACCAGCACAACCAGTACAATCACCAGAAATAACGTATAGATGATTTTGGCTGCAAGGCTGGTGGTGAAGGAATCTATTCCTGTTGCGATACCAATAATGATCATTGCAACTCCGGAGGCTCTTTCCATCTTTTTCTGGTCATACTGTTTGCGGCGTTCCTGAACATTGCCTCCGCCCATAAACATATCACCTTTTCCGCACAAAAGCAAAATCCCGACCACAATCGCCCCGATTGCAAGAATATAATCCAATGTCCTGTTATTCATTTTTTACCAGACCTTTCTCATTAGTAGAAGCAGACGATAGGAACACCATACTGAATAATATTGTACAGAGTTGCTGCACTCTCACTCGGCAGATTGATACAGCCATGAGAACCGCCCGTCAG
Organism: uncultured Blautia sp.; assembly: GCA_945864225.1. Classification (GTDB taxonomy): domain Bacteria; phylum Bacillota; class Clostridia; order Lachnospirales; family Lachnospiraceae; genus Blautia_A. The sequence continues at coordinate 18,280 of CAMBAL010000030.1, forward strand.
GTAACGGTCACCGCCAAAATACGGCTGCCATGGTGCATCATGGAAACCGATTCCGCCGTTAAACGGCATCCAGTACTGTACATCTACTTCATATTCATATTTACCATTCTCATCCTTCTGTCCTCTTAATACATCCGGACTCTTTTTGTAATAAAGCGTGTAGATACCGGATGGTGTCTGACGGTCACTGTAGCTCATATTACCGGATACAATATCTGAATCAAAAATAATTGCTCCATTCTGATAATAATACATATGCTGATCTGACAGATCCACTTCAATATAAGTGCTTCCGATATCATTATATCCACGGGTATTCGCCGTCATGGAATAAACCGGATCTCTTGTAGTCTGTGTTCCGGACTGGATTTCCGAAACAAGCTGAGCCGTCTCGGCATCCTGATCGATCTTCCAGCCATATGCAGAACCATATACATATACCGTTCTTCCGCTGGTTGTATAAAATTCACGTTCTGTGCCGACCGTATCATACTGCGCTGCAAGCTGTGCTACATAATCTCTGACATGCTGCTGAAAAGCTGCATCATCCTGCACATACTGTCCTTTATCATCAAATTCCAGCCAGTCCTTGATGGTAGAACCATCCAGTGTCACAGTCTGCTCTCCAAAAGTATAGGTAATACTTGCTCTGGTAAAGTTATTGCAGGCATTCAGGGTTGCCTGAAGTCCCGGATCATCACTGGTAACCGCGGCAGCCACATACGCATCTTCACTGTCTGCAAAATCCACTGTTTCCTGTTTTCCGGAAATCGCTTCATCCAGAATATGATACGCTTCTTTTACGTCCAGTTCACTACCTTCTGTTTCCGGGATAATCTCAAACTGCGTATCTGTAAAAGCCACATATGCATTTTCCGGTGCAACCTGATTTTCTTCCTGCGCACAGTTCAGAGCAAGCACCTGGCTCTGAAGCAGCTCTTTATTAAATGTAATATTCTCGGATGTTGTATAGCTTTTCTTTTCAAAAAGACCTCTGATCCATTCATAGGGCTTCTGCTGTTCCAGAAGCTTCATCACTTCACCATTGGAAACATACGTATATTCTATCTGACTTCCGTCTATCGTCTGCGGTTCCAGATTTCTCGAAGATACCTGAATGGAATAATCTTCCACATTCTGTGCGATCATCTGCTCCACTTCATAAGGAGTCTTTCTGGAACAATCCATTCCATTGATCGTCGTTCCGTCAAAAAATTTATCGGAATAATAATACGAAATCCCGCCATAGGCACATCCTGCCGAAACCAGAACCATCAAAGCTGCAACACCTATAACTTTCAGCCCCTTATGTTTCTTGCCTGAAGATTTCTTATCTGCAGGGATTTCCGGAATCTGCATCTCACTTTCATCGATCGGAACATATACGACCGGCTTCGGACGGGCAGATTTTCCTCTGTTTCCCTGATGCTTCTTCCTAACAGACTTCTCCTCATCCAGGTACTGCGGTTTTCCCTTATCCATGGGCTGGAACTTCAGAACCTTTTCTTCATCTGCCTCGTACTCCTCAGAATCATCGTATTCTTCTTCATATTCGTCAGAATCGTCATACTCCTCTTCATCTGCTTCATACTCATCAGAATCTTCGTATTCCTCTTCATCTGCTTCGTATTCATCAGAATCCTCATACTCCTCTTCATCTGCTTCATACTCATCAGAATCCTCATATTCCTCTGAATCCGTTTCATACACCCCGGAGTCACCATATCCCTCTGAAAAATCTTCCTCATCTTCTACGGAAAAATCCTCATCGTATTCTTCAAGTTCTTCCTCATCTGCAAATTCTTCTGCAGAATCGTCTCCGTCTGTGAAGTCTTCGTCAAAAATGTCTCCATCAAACTCGTCCAGATCAGGTTCTTCCTGATGTCTGTCTCCATCAGCAAAAATCTTTCTCTTCTTTTCGTCACTCATTCACAATACTCTCCTCAAAAACAAGCATATAAAATACATTTCTGATGAAACTGCATATATCATGCCGCATCCACTACATTATAACATAATTCCATTATTTTGCACTCATATTTCATATTTTCATAAAAAAATTTCAGCCATGCTGCAAGATTTCACATAATGCGCCCTCTTTCGCATGGCTGATATTATACCCTCTGCTATTGTCTATATTGTAACCGTTATTTTTTCTGTTATTTTTCTATTATTTCCCTGCCAAATCCCAAACGCCGGCTCATATCCTTCATTACAAAGAAGTACATAAAAATCAATAGCGCTGCCGCCACAACCCAGGCGATCGGACTTGCCATACAGGCACCGAAATAGCTCTTATGACCCGCAGCAATGACTGCTGTAACGCCTCGTCCAGTCAGTTCTGCCACCCCTGCCATCATGGGCAGAAATCCATATCCCATTCCCTGGATACCGTTTCTCAGACAGTTTACGAAATGAAGCGGAATAAAGAAAACGCCTACGCATTTCACATAAATATCCACCATCGGAACAACTTCTGCCGCATTATCTGAGATAAACAGATAGGAAAAATATTTTCCCCAGAAAATCAGAATCAATCCCGTAACAATCGCATAAACAACACCAATGATATGAGAGCACCGGAATCCCGTGCGTACTCTGTCCAGCTTTCCGGCACCGATATTCTGGGCATTATAGGTAGCCATGGTCGTACCGATTGCCACAAAGGCCTGTGCAAAAATATTTTCAATCTTATTTCCTGCTGTAAATGCAGCCACTGCATAAGATCCGAGAATATTCAGAGCGGACTGCACCATCATTGTTCCGATTGCAGTAATAGAATACTGAAGTCCCATTGGAATTCCCACACTGATCTGGTTTCTGGAAATATTTCTGCGAAGTCTCCAGTCATCTCTTTCCAGATGCAGTTCCGGAACAGCTTTCACAATATACAGGACACAAAGTATCCCGGAAACGCCCTGTGAAATCACGGTTGCCCATGCCGCTCCTGCTACTCCCATATGAAATACAACAATAAACAGGAGATCCAGTACAATATTCAAAAGAGCGGAAAGAATCAGGAAATATAATGGCGTTTTGCTGTTTCCAAGTGCACGGAGAATACTAGCCACAAGGTTATACAGTACCTGAGCAAAAATACCTCCGCATATGATCATAATATACACATAAGCATCCTGAAAAATATCATCCGGTGTGTGCATAAAGATCAGCAGTTTTTTCATACCGATCACACTTACCGCAGTCATGATCAGCGAGATCACTGCTGACAGGATTGCCGCATTTCCGACTGTCTGACGCATTTCCCGCATTTTTCCCGCACCGAATTTCTGCGCTGTGATGACAGTGAATCCGGCAGTCAGTCCCATCAGACATCCAAGAATCAGAAACATGATCGTACCCGTTGAGCCAACTGCAGCCAGGCCTTTTGTCCCGACAAACTTCCCAACAATGATCGCATCCATCATATTATAAAACTGTTGAAAAACTCCTCCTACAAAAACAGGAATCGTAAAATCAATAATCATTTTCATTGGCTTCCCTGTTGTCATGTCTGTCTTCATTTATTCTGTCTCCAATACTGTTTATTTTACAAATTTCATTCTTCCATGCCTGACCATCACAACCGACAGGCATATCTGTTATCACTGCACCTCTGTGCTTTGACAATCTCATTTTTTCGTACGAGGCGTATTATAGTAAAAACTTCCAGCTGTTGCAAGTACTCATTTTCATTTCTGTCATTTTCTCTGAAATCACAAGAAAACCCCCGCTCTCGCAGGGGTTTTCTTGTAATAATCACGAATCCTTTTTATCACAATTATTTTTCGATCAAAAGGGATTTTCCGGTCATTTCTTCCGGCTGTTCCATACCCATTAACTGAATCAGAGTAGGAATGATATCTGCCAGACATCCATTCTCACGAAGAGTATATTTCGGATCTGCATTGACAAGGATAAATGGAACAGGATTGGTGGTATGAGCAGTAAACGGATCACCTGTCTCATAATCAACAAGCTGTTCTGCATTGCCGTGGTCAGCACAGATGAACATCTGTCCGTCAACTTCTTTAATTGCCTCTACTGCTCTGCCGACGCATGCATCCACTGCTTCTACTGCTTTGACCGCAGCAGCTTCCACGCCGGTATGACCAACCATATCCGGGTTCGCAAAGTTGATAATGATCACATCATATTTATCAGATTTGATTGCCTCTACCAGTTTGTCACAAACTGCAGGCGCACTCATTTCCGGCTGAAGATCATAAGTTGCAACCTTCGGGGATTTTACAAGAATTCTGTCCTCTCCTTCATTCGGCTCTTCAATACCGCCATTAAAGAAGAAGGTTACATGCGCATATTTCTCAGTTTCCGCGATACGGGCCTGAGTCATATGATGTGCTGCCAGATATTCACCAAAGGTATTCTGAAGCTGTACTTTATGGAATGCAACAATCTTGTTCGGAATCGTATCATCGTATTCTGTAAAGCATACATAGGTAAGATCCAGTCTCTTCTCTCTCTCGAATCCCTGGAAATCATCTGCACAGAATGCTCTGGTGATCTCACGGGCACGGTCCGGACGGAAGTTGAAGAATACAACGGAATCTTTATCAGAAATAACCGTCACCGGTTTGCCGTCTTTTTCGATTACTGTAGGAAGTACAAATTCATCAGTCTTACCGTCATCATAGGATGCCTGAACAGCTTCTGCAGCATCTGTGCCTTTTACGCCCTCGCCTTTTGTCAGAGCTTTATAAGCAAGTTCTACACGATCCCAGCGATTGTCACGGTCCATTGCATAATAGCGTCCGGAAACAACACCAATCTCGCCGACACCGATTTCTTTCATCTTAGCCTGGAGTTCTTCAACATATCCCTTACCTGATGCCGGAGGTGTATCACGGCCGTCCAGGAAGCAGTGTACGTATACTTTGCTGAGGCCCTCTCTCTTAGCCATTTCAAGCAGGCCGTAAAGATGTGTATTATGGCTGTGAACACCGCCGTCAGAAAGCAGTCCCATGAAATGAATTGCAGAATCGTTCTCCTTTGCATTTCTCATAGCTGTCAGAAGTGCTTCATTTTTGAAAAAATCGCCATCCTGAATCTCTTTTGTGATTCTGGTAAGCTCCTGATATACGATACGGCCTGCGCCCATATTCAGATGACCTACCTCAGAGTTACCCATCTGACCGTCAGGAAGACCTACTGCCATTCCGCTTGCATAACCTTTTACAAATGGATACTCTTCCATTAATTTGTCCATAACCGGGGTTTTTGCTTCATATACAGCATTTGCCTCATGCTTGTCATTTAATCCGTAACCATCAAGAATCATTAATACGGTTGGTTTTTTACTCATAATGTTCTCCTTTTATTTGTAAATTTTTCCGCTGGAAAACGGAATTGTTTTGCCAGTACATCGAAAAACAGATGACCAGTACCGCCGCAGCTGGTCGCACAGGCGACAGTTTCCTTCTTTTATATAGTATCAAAAATCTGAGATTTTTCAAGAATTTTCTTCTGTTAAATCCGGTTCTCTTACACTGAAAAATTTACGTCAGAAATCTCCCCTAGATTACTTTTTATTTTCCATAAACACGAAGCAGACTGGAAATCTTGCGGATAGACTCCCGGTTGCTCATTTCTGCCATCGCAGTACGGAAATCTCCTTCGCGTACTTTATCTGTGATCACAACCACTTCTGCGCAGCCTTCTGTTCTGGTGTCTTTCTGGATAATCTGTGCTACGCTGACATGATACTTTGCAAAAATTGCTGTGATCTCAGCCAGCACACCACAGCGGTTTTCTACCTTCAGACGCATAAAATAACGGTTATAAGTATTTTCCATCTTCTTTACCGGAAGTTCCTTATAGCAGGTACATCCGATACGTGCACAGCATCCTGCCTGAATATTGCGCACAATATCAAAAACATCTCCCACAACAGCACTTGCTGTAGGCAGTTCACCGGCACCGCGGCCAAAGAACATGGCATCTTCCACAGCATCCCCGTGAACAAATACTGCATTATAGGAATCATTGACAGAAGCAAGCGGGTGGCTGCTTGGAATCAGCATCGGGCATACATATGCCTCCACTCCATCCTCATCCTGTCGTGCAACACCGAGAAGCTTGATATCACAGCCCATTTCCTTGGCATAACAGATATCTTTCGCAGAAATCTTGGTAATTCCCTCTATATAAACATCATCAAATACTACACGGGAATTGAATGCAACACTGGCAAGAATCGCTACCTTGCGTCCCGCATCCAGGCCTTCGATATCTGCAGTCGGATCAGCTTCCGCATAGCCCAGTTCTGTTGCAAGTGCCAGAGCATCTTTAAACTCCATGCCTTCCTGTGTCATCTTGGTAAGAATAAAGTTTGTGGTTCCATTGACAATTCCCATTACCTCTGTCATGTGATTGCCTGCCAGACATTGTTTCAGCGGACGAATGATCGGAATACCGCCTGCAACGGCAGCTTCAAAAAGAAAATCCACATGATTTCTCTCCGCTGCATCCAGAAGTTCCTTGCCATGAACAGCGATCAGATCTTTGTTCGCAGAAACTACATGCTTACCTGCATTTAAAGCTGAAAGAATATAGGTTCTGGCCGGTTCGATACCGCCCATCAGCTCAATCACAATGCTTATTTCCGGATCGCCCAGAATTTCATCCCACCTGTTCGTCAGAATGGAAGGATCTTCCACCTTAGCTGCGGCTTTCTCCAGATTGCGGACAAGAACTTTCGCGATTTTCACCTTTTTTCCGATTTTGGCTTCCATCTCGGCTTCCTGATTTTTTAATACCTTATAAACACCGGTTCCAACGGTTCCAAGACCGAGAAGAGCGGCTTTGATGACTTTATTTTCCATTAGGGAATAGCTCCTTTCCAATATCTCGTTGGTACATATAAACTGTTTTTTATAGTAGGATATAAATGGAAATTTGTCAAGGCAATTTCCATCCGGAGAGATGGAACGCTCCAAAAGCTGCTGCTGTTCCTTCTTTCCACAGTAATATGCTTCGCGATGTACTGCAATTCATTTCACCTGTGTAAACACCAAAAGCACCGCAGATTACCCACCATCAGGACTTTTCATCCTGACAGTGCAGCATTCCGCGGTGCTTTCGCTATTTCATATTATCATTATTTTCATTATTTGTAGCAAACAATCTTTCCGAAATCTGGTTTCAGAGAAGCTCCGCCTACCAGACCGCCGTCGATGTCAGCCATAGCAAACAGTTCTGCTGCATTTCCTGCATTTACAGATCCGCCGTACTGAATACGGATAGCTTCTGCTGTGTCGGTGTCATAGATTTCAGCGATGCACTCACGGATGCCTTTGCAAACTTCTTCAGCCTGTTCGCTGGTAGCAGTTTTGCCGGTTCCGATTGCCCAGATCGGCTCGTAAGCGATTACGATAGTTTTTGCCTGATCAGCAGTTACATTCTGCAGACCAACTTTTACCTGCTGACGGATCCAGTCCATTGTGATTCCCTGCTCTCTCTGAGCCAGAGATTCACCACAGCACATAATCGGAGTGATACCGTGTTCCAGAGCTTTGAGAACTTTTTTGTTAACATCTTCACTTGTCTCTCCGAAGTAATCTCTTCTTTCGGAATGTCCAAGGATTACGTATTTAACGCCTGCATCTACCAGCATAGCCGGAGCGATTTCGCCTGTGTAAGCGCCTTTTTCTTCGAAGTACATATTCTCTGCTGCAACTGCAATATTAGTTCCCTTGCAGGCTTCTACTACAGGAACGATGTCGATTGCAGGAACGCCGAATACAACGTCTACTTCGTCATTCTGTACAAGCGGTTTCAGTGTCTCAACAAGAGCAACTGCTTCGCTTGGAGTCATGTTCATTTTCCAGTTACCAGCAATAATTTTCTTTCTTGCCATTTTTATATCCTCCTGTGGGGTTTTATTTACATCATTCAATTGTTTCGCTTCCCCTGATAATTCCAGTATCTTTGGAAAAGCGGATTTTTACAATTGTTATCCGATTATTTATCGTTTGCTGCTGCAACGCCCGGGAGTTCTTTACCTTCCAGGAATTCCAGAGATGCACCGCCGCCGGTGGAAATATGGGACATCTTGTCGCCAAATCCAAGCTGGTTTACTGCTGCAGCGGAGTCGCCGCCGCCGATGATAGTTGTAGCATCTGTATCAGCAAGTGCTTTTGCAACTGCGATTGTTCCTTTTGCAAGGATCGGATTCTCAAATACACCCATCGGTCCGTTCCAGACAACTGTTTTGGCAGATTTCACTGCATCTGCATACATTTCTGCTGTCTTCGGTCCGATATCAAGGCCCATCATGTCTGCCGGGATAGCGTCTGCATCTACAGAAGACACTTCAATCTCAGCATCGATCGGGGTCGGGAATTCTTTTGCGATTGTGGTATCGATCGGAAGAAGAAGCTTCTTGCCGAGTTTTTCAGCCTTTTCCATCATTTCTTTGCAGTAGTCGATCTTGGTATCGTCTACAAGAGATGTTCCTACTTCCAGTCCTTTTGCTTTCTGGAAAGTATATGCCATACCGCCGCCGATAATCAGAGTATCGCATTTCTCCAGAAGATTGGAGATTACATTAAGCTTGTCAGCTACTTTTGCACCGCCGAGGATTGCTACAAACGGTCTTACCGGTGTTTCTACTGCATTGCCAAGGAAATCGATTTCTTTCTGCATCAGATATCCAACTGCGCAGGTATCGATGAACTGAGTTACACCAACGTTGGAGCAGTGTGCTCTGTGAGCGGTTCCGAATGCGTCGTTTACAAATACATCTGCAAGAGAAGCAAGATCTTTGCTGAATGCTTCGCCGTTCTTGGTCTCTTCTGCACGATAACGGGTATTTTCAAGAAGGATGATTTCTCCGTCTTTCATAGCATCAACAGCAGCTTTTACACTGTCATCTACTACTACAGGGCTCGGAACAAATTTTACTTCCTGGCCAAGAAGCTCGCTTAAACGAACTGCTACAGGTGCCAGAGAAAGTTCCGGTTTCGGTTCTCCCTTCGGTTTTCCAAGGTGAGAGCAGAGAATGATCTTTCCGCCGTCAGCAACCAGTTTCTTGATTGTAGGAAGAGCTGCTACAAGACGGTTCTCATCTGTAATTTTGCCTTCCTTTAACGGTACATTAAAGTCGCAGCGAACAAGGACTTTTTTGCCGTTCACATTGATGTCATCAACAGATTTTTTATTTAATCCCATGACTGTAATTCCTCCTTATTAACTGATTAAGATGTCAGGGGCAAAATATCAGAACCCCTGTTTCATATGAAATGATAAAAGGGTCCGGTCCTTTTCAGACCGGACCCTTGGGTGAGTCTATACTTCTCTCAAGCCTGGATTATGCGTTAAGCAGTTTTCCGAAATGTTTGATTGTACGAACCATCTGGCTTGTGTAGGAGTTTTCGTTGTCATACCAGGAAACTACCTGTACTTCTGTTGTGCCATTGTCAAGTGGAAGAACCATTGTCTGAGTAGCATCAAACAGAGAACCATAGGTCATTCCTACGATATCGCTGGAAACGATTTCGTCTTCGTTGTATCCGAAGGATTCGTTTGCTGCTGCTTTCATAGCTGCATTGATCTGATCTTTTGTAACTTCACCTTCAACAACTGCTGTTAAGATAGTTGTAGAACCGGTTGGGGTCGGAACACGCTGAGCGGAACCGATGAGTTTGCCGTTCAGTTCAGGAATAACAAGACCGATAGCTTTTGCAGCACCAGTGCTGTTCGGAACGATATTAACTGCAGCTGCACGGGATCTTCTCAGATCGCCTTTTCTCTGCGGTCCGTCAAGAGTCATCTGATCGCCTGTGTAAGCGTGAATTGTGCACATGATACCGGATTTGATCGGTGCGCAGTCATTCAGAGCTTTTGCCATCGGAGCTAAGCAGTTTGTTGTACAGGAAGCTGCGGAGATGATCTTGTCTTCTTTTGTAAGACCCATATGGTTTACATTGTAAACGATGGTAGGAAGATCGTTACCAGCCGGAGCGGAAATGATAACGTGTTTAGCGCCAGCATCGATATGTGCCTGAGCTTTTGCTTTGGAGGTGTAGAATCCGGTACATTCCAGAACTACGTCTACGCCGATTTCTCCCCATGGAAGTTCTGCAGCGTTAGCTTTTGCATAGATTTTAATTTCTTTTCCGTCAACAGTGATGGAATCTTCGCCAGCTGTTACTGTATCAGCTTTAGCGTATCTTCCCTGTGTGGAATCATATTTTAATAAGTGAGCCAGCATTTTCGGGGATGTTAAATCGTTGATTGCTACGATTTCAAATCCTTCTGCTCCAAACATCTGACGGAATGCAAGACGACCGATACGGCCAAATCCATTAATTGCAACTTTTACTGCCATGATAAA
>CAMBAL010000031.1 GCA_945864225.1 uncultured Blautia sp.
GACCTTGCAAAACGTGCAAAAGCTGCTAACCTTGATGCTATCCATGATACTGTTCATGAAATGGCAAGAGACGAAGCTCGTCACGGCAAAGCATTCGCCGGCCTTCTGAAGAGATACTTCGGCTAATGAAATATTTCACGGTTTATTTCAGAAAATCAAGCATTTCCTGACATACCGGAAAAGAGGGGTTCAGGATTTTCCTGGACCTCTTTTGTAAAATATATATGAAAGAAGATATTTATTATGAAAATCAGACTTGATAAAGCAATTGTAGAATTTATTCCTGAAAATGATATCGAAACCGCAGAATTAAAAGCATTATGGGTAAGAATGGGCAACTGTGAAGGAAACACGAAACAGCTTGAGCCTATGGGAGTTTATACTCCGGAAGATCCGGCTACAAAAAATGTAGCAAGATTCCATCTTGAAGGGCTCAGCGAAAAAGAACTAAAATCTATTCCGGCTTTCTTCGCACCGTATGACACAGACGTTTACTGTGCAACCTGCAATAAGACCGTATTTGTTAAAAAAGGTGACCAGATTCCGGTCTGCTGCGGAAAACTCATGGAAATTATTGATTGATTTACTATAAAAGTCCCGGACAGCAGCCATGTGTCGGAGCATGCTCGCATGCTCCGACACATGGCTATTGGACGGGCTACCCGTATGAGCAAATAACGAAGTGAATTGCGAATACGGGGCGATTGCGTTAACAATCGACTTTTATTATTGGTGATGTCTGCGTAAGCAGACATTTCCGTTTAGTTACGATGTTAAGGAGGGTTATTTTATGTCCAAATATACAGGCACCAAAACCGAACAGAACCTGAAAGCTGCATTCGCAGGAGAATCCGAAGCAAGAAACAAATATACATACTATGCTTCCGCAGCGAAAAAAGCCGGTTATGAACAGCTCGCAGCTCTTTATCTGGAAACCGCAGATCAGGAAAAAGAGCATGCAAAAATGTGGTTCAAAGAATTCCACGGCATCCATGATATCGCTGAGAATCTGGAAGATGCCGCTGCAGGTGAAAACTATGAGTGGACTGATATGTATGCCCGCATGGCACGTGAAGCCAGAGAAGAAGGCTTTGAGGCACTGGCATGTAAATTTGAAGGCGTTGCCAGAGTAGAAGCAGCTCACGAGAAACGCTACAGAAAACTTCTGGAATCCTACAAGGCAGACAAAACCTTCAGGGGCGATGCTCCTCTCGGCTGGAAATGCCGCAACTGCGGATACATCCATATGGATGAAGAAGCACCGGAAGTTTGCCCGGTATGCGCACATCCGAAGGCTTATTTTGAAAGAAAAGTGGAAAATTATTAATTACTGCTGTTATGTCAAAATGCCTGAGAGTTTTTCTCTCAGGCATTTTTGTCGGTCAGTGCCTGCGCAGCTTCTCCCAGTCGGTTATATATTGTCACAGCATCCTGTACATGAAGCGGTTCTCCCGTATTACCCGGTGCTCCGGCCGTCACCAGTATATACTCTCTTCCTCCGATTTCCGCAAAGCTTGCAAGACACAGTCCGGCTTCATTGGTATAGCCTGTTTTACCGCCTAGGATTTTTCCTTCGGTAACTGTCGGATCATTCAGATTCTTAAACATGGTACTGTAATAGGTGATCCCGTCCGGATGTATATTGGTCACTCCCGTGGAATGCCTCGGAGTCTCTATGATCTCACGAAACGTATCATTTCGGATTGCGTATTTCAGAAGTACTGCCATGTCATAGGCCGTACTGTAATGGTTCGGGTCATGGAGGCCTGTCGTATCACAGAAGTGCGTATTTTCCATTCCGATTTTCTGCGCCTTCTTATTCATCAGCTCCACAAAGGCATCCTCTGAACCGGCAATTGCATCTGCAAGGCCAATACAGCATTCTGCTCCCGAGGGAAGGATAGCACCATATAGCAGATCTATGGCGCGGACGGCTTCTCCCGCCTGAAAACCTGCCTGCGTTGCATCTCCCGCATACAGTTCCGGAAAAATATCCGCATCCAGCATGATCTTTTCCTCCAGATCATCCAGCTCTTCAATAGCGACAATCACCGTCATGATTTTCGTCAGCGATGCCGGATATATTTGCTCTTCTCCGTTGATCTCCCCAATCACCTTGCCGCCATTGGCCGACATCAGCACAACATGAGAGCTGTTCACACCGCCGACATCCAGTTCTTTTACAACCGGCGTGGTGACTTCCTTCAGCCAGTCTTCCACTCCATAATCCCATCCGATGATAACCAGCAGAACCAGAACAACTATGATCTCCACCATCAGGCAGAGAAGCATTTTTGTCTTACTTGTTCTTTTCTTCTTTTTTCTTTTTCGTGCCGCCAATTTACATCCCTCATTTCCATTTGTGAATACACTTTTTAATTCTGTTTGTTTCCTCATCCCGGCTAATACTCATTCATTATATCACGTATGCCGATAAATATTTTAATATCTTATATATCACAGGAAAGCTTTCGAATCTTTCACTCGTTAATCCTCACGCATGCCCGGCACACAAACTAAACGGACATGTCTGCTTACGCAGACATCACACATTTATGAAAGCCGATTGCTGGCGCAATCGTAATAAAAAAGGACATTCCGCTAAGAATGTCCTTTTCTCACAATCTATTAAGCCAGTTTCATCGGGTTGATCTTCACACCAGGTCCCATTGTCGGAGCAATTACTACGCTCTTCAGGAACTGACCCTTTAAGGTGCTTGGTCTTGCCTTCAGAATAGCTTCGATAAGCGTCTGGAAGTTGTCGCTTAACTGTTCCTCAGTAAAGGAAGCTTTACCGATCGGAACATGGATAATGTTGGTTTTGTCAAGACGGTATTCAATCTTACCTGCTTTGATATCATGAACCGCTTTTGTAACATCCATTGTTACAGTACCGGCTTTCGGGTTTGGCATTAATCCTTTCGGTCCAAGTACACGACCCAGACGACCTACAACACCCATCATATCAGGAGTTGCAACAACAACGTCGAAATCAAGCCATCCTTCATTCTGGATTCTCGGAATCAGCTCCTCTGCTCCTACGAATTCAGCGCCAGCTGCTTTTGCTTCTTCTGCTTTTGCATCTTTTGCGAATACTAAAACGCGAACCTGTTTACCAGTTCCATGAGGCAGTACAACTGCACCACGGATCTGCTGATCTGCATGACGTCCATCGCAGCCTGTACGGATATGAGCTTCGATAGTCTCATCAAATTTAGCAACTGCAGTTTTCTTAACTAAGCTGATAGCTTCTGCGGTATCATATAATGTTGCGCGGTCTACTGCCTTTGCAGCTTCCACGTATTTTTTTCCTCGTTTCATTTCTATAACCTCCTGTGGTATTGGCGGGGATTTCCCTCCCACTTCCTATTTGTATTAGTCTACTACTTCGATTCCCATACTTCTTGCAGTTCCTGCGATCATGCTCATAGCTGCTTCGATGGATGCTGCATTCAGGTCTTTCATTTTCAGTTCTGCAATTTCCTGAACCTGAGCCTTTGTCACTTTTGCAACTTTGGTCTTGTTCGGAACACCGGAACCGGATTTGATATTAGCGGCTTTCTTCAGAAGAACGGCTGCTGGCGGAGTCTTGGTTATGAAGCTGAAACTTCTGTCTGCATAAACAGTGATCACAACCGGGATAATCATACCATCCTGATCTGCTGTTCTTGCGTTGAACTCTTTTGTAAACTGAACAATGTTTACACCATGCTGTCCAAGAGCCGGACCAACTGGTGGTGCTGGAGTTGCTTTACCAGCCGGAATCTGTAATTTGATATATCCTGTTACTTTCTTTGCCATTTTCGGCACCTCCTATGTGGTATTGGCGGGGGTATTTCCCTCCCACTATAATGATAACCTGTTATAATTTCTTGACTTCTGCGAAACTTATTTCTACCGGTGTTTCGCGACCGAAAAGCTCAACATTCATGGTAACAACCTGTTTCTGCATGTTGATAGATTCGATAACGCCCACAGTATCTTTCCATACACCGCCTGTTACAACGATCTGATCGCCCTCTGCAAAATCCACATTCACTGCCTCGCTCTTGATGCCCATACGGAGCATTTCCTCTTCTTCAAGAGCTACCGGCTTGGAACCCGGTCCTACAAAGCCTGTAACACCTCGAGTGTTGCGGACAACGTACCATGTGTCGTCATTCATAATCATGTTGAGCAGCACATATCCCGGAAACAATTTTTTCTGTACCTGCTTGGCCACTCCGTTCCTCATCTCAATTTCTTCCAGAAGAGGAACTCTGACTTCCAGGATCTGATCTTCCAGGTGTCGGTTTTCGATTGTCTTTTCAATGTTGGCTTTTACTTTGTTCTCATACCCGGAATAGGTATGTACAACATACCATTTTGCTTCTGACATACAATCACCTTTTCCTTATTTCATTAAAAGATTAATGATTTCCAGAATACCGGCATCCATAACGCTGATGAGAACGCCCAGAATCACAGTAATCACTACTACTGCAACTGTCTGTTTCACCAGAGTATCGCGGTCTGTCCATACAATCTTTTTGAATTCTGATTGAAGTCCACGAAACCAACTGTTCTTCTGGCCTTTGCCAGCAGATTTTTCCTTTTCTTGCATAGCGTGACCTCACAATTCATGTGAGTAACTATCTGTCATAGTTACTTTGTGATTATTTTGTTTCCTTGTGCATTGTGTGTCTGTGACAGAACTTACAATATTTCTTGGTTTCCAATCTCTCAGGATGGTTCTTTTTCTCCTTAGTCATATTGTAGTTACGCTGCTTGCACTCAGTACATGCTAATGTAATCTTAACGCGCACAACTTCCACCTCCAGTGTTTTCATTTGCACGGTCTGTTCTTCTGCCGGGAAATGTATCCGTCTCATTTTCGGGCATAAAAAAAAGACCTAACTTCCATGTCGCCTGTCAATTTTAACACAGGATATACAGGTAAGTCAAGCCTTTTCCCTTTTATTTTTTATTTCTCGCCTTGCCAAGATATGCGGCTTTCACCGATTCATTCTCTGCAAGTTCCTGACCGGTGCCGGAAAGGGTAATGGAACCGACTTCCATTACATAGCCATGGTGAGCGGCATGAAGCGCCATATTTGCATTCTGTTCTACAAGAAGAATGGTTTTTCCCTGCTTATTGATCTCGCGGATAATATCGAACACGCCCTGTACCACGATTGGCGCAAGGCCCAGTGACGGCTCGTCCATCATAATGACTTCCGGGCGGCTCATAAGAGCGCGGGCAATAGCCAGCATCTGCTGCTCACCGCCGGATAACGTTCCGGCAAGCTGCCAGTGGCGCTCTTTCAGTCTCGGAAACAGATCATAACACCAGTTAATATCATCTTCCAGATTATCCTTGCGCATGTAGGCACCGATTTTCAGATTCTCCAGTACCGTCAGATCCGCAAAAACTCTTCGTCCTTCCGGTACAAGAGTGATTCCCTGAGCAACGATCTGCTCTGTACTTTTTCCGGAAATTTCCTTTCCGTTCATAAGAATCTTTCCTGCAGACGGTTTTACAAGACCTACGATCGAACGAAGCGTGGAGCTCTTTCCTGCACCATTGGCACCGATCAGCGTCACCACTTCCCCTTTCGGGACTTCAAAACTGATATTTTTTACGGCTTTGATACCGCCATAGGATACACATAAATTTTTTACTTCCAGAATATTACTCATCTGCGGCACCTCCCAGATATGCTTCGATAACCCTTGGATTGTTCTGAATTTCTTCCGGAACTCCCGATGCGATCATTTTACCGAAATCCAGTACATAAATCCTGTCAGAAATCTCCATAACCAGATCCATATGATGCTCAATCATAAAAATCGTCAGCCCGAATTCATCACGGATTCTTCCAATAAAGGCTGTCAGCTCGTCTGTTTCCTGCGGATTCATACCGGCTGCCGGTTCATCCAGCAGAAGCAGACTCGGTTCTGTCGCAAGTGCTCTGGCTATTTCCAGACGTCTCTGCTTACCGTAAGGAAGCGATGTTGCCAGTTCATCCTTGACATTTTCCAGTTCCAGAATCTTCAGAAGCTTTTCGGTCTCCTCACGCATCTGCGCTTCTTCCTTTCCATTCAGATGGAAAGTCGCGGTAAAAAGATTGCTGGTACGTCTGCAATGCTTGGCAATCAGAATATTTTCAAATACAGTCTGACTCTTAAACAGACGAATATTCTGGAATGTTCTTGCGATTCCAAGCTTCGTGATCTTATCCGGAGTCGGAGCAAGAGAAGTATGATACTTTCCGTTATTTTCTCCCCTGTAGAGCTTTTTCATCTTGCCCTGCGGATGATTTTCGATAATTTTGTTTTCATTGAAATATACGGCCCCGTTCGTAGGTGCATAAACGCCGGTAATGACGTTAAATGCAGTGGTTTTGCCCGCACCATTGGGTCCGATCAGGGATACGATCTCCCCTTTATTTACTTCCAGATTCAGGTTGTCCACAGCTACGACACCGCCGAACTGCATGGTGACATTTTCAACTTTTAATACATTACTCATTGGAGTCACCTCCCTGTACAGCATTCTTTCTCTGTGCTCTCTTCTTAAAGAAGTTATAAATTCCCCTTACAGAAAATTCTTTCGTACCCATAATACCTTTTCGGAAGAACAGCACGATGACCATAATAATGATTGAAAATACAACTTTTCGGAAACCGGCACGCAGAAGCGGCACTTTGAAATCTCCGATATACATTTCGCTGTCCAGAAAACGCAGCAGCCATTCAGACAGGATGATAAACAGGAAGGAACTGATACAGCTTCCCGTGATAGAACCGATTCCGCCGATTACCACGATCAGAAGGATTTCATAAGTCATGGCAGACTTAAACATGGATGCCTGAATCGTTGTCTGGTACATAGCCAGAAGTGCACCGGAAATACCTGCGAAGAAAGAACTGATGACAAACGCCAGTCTCTTATGGTGAGCAAGATTGATACCCATGGCTTCCGCCGCAACCTCATCATCACGGATTGCTTTAAACGCACGTCCATAGGTAGAATTGATCAGCATGACAATAATGGCAATACAGATTCCGGATACCACAAAAGGAAAAATCACACTTCTGAAAGTCGGATAGCTTTTCAGCAGGTTGGAGCCGTTGGTGACAGGACCAAGTTTATCCCACTGGAAAACTGCACGGATAATTTCCGCAAATCCCAGTGTGGCAATCGCCAGATAATCGCTTTTCAGACGGAGCACGGGAAGACCGATGAGATACGCAAAAAAAGCCGCAACCGCGCCAGCTGCAACAAGTGCTACAACCACCGGCACCGAAAAATGAATAATTCCGCCGTCATAATACATATATACAAATTCCCTCTGTTCCACAGGAATCGTCAGGATACCGTATGTATAAGCTCCAAGAAGCATAAAACCTGCCTGTCCGAGAGAAAATAATCCGGTAAAACCATTCAGCAGGTTCATGGAAACTGCTACAAGTGCATAAATGGCACCTTTTTTCAATACAGTAAAGATCATTGCTGTGGAAGGCAGTGTATGTTCCATTACATACAGTACCGCCAGCAGCGCCACAATCAGGGAAACGTTTATGATGGTTTCTTTTTTCTTTGTCATAATCACGCCTCCTTCTCAGACTTTATCCGTTGCCTTTTCACCGAAAAGACCTGTCGGTTTAAAGATCAGTACAATAATCAGAAGGGCAAATGTAAATGCATCGGAGAAAGTGGTCCATCCCATACCCTTGATAATGTTCTCACAGATACCAATGATAAATGCTCCGATCACAGCCCCCGGAATGGAACCGATTCCGCCAAATACAGCGGCAACAAAAGCTTTCAGACCCGGCATGGCTCCAACGGTAGGGGTAACGCCTGTATAGTTTGTAAAAAACAGAAGACTGCCCACTGCCGCAAGGAAAGAACCGATGATAAAGGTCATACTGATTACGGAATTGATTTTGATACCCATTAACTGAGAAGTTTCAAAATCCTTGGATGCTGCACGCATAGCCATACCAATCTTGGTATATTTGATCAGAACAACCAGTGCGATCACCAGAATAATTGTCAGAAACGGGGTAATGACTGTCACACGCTTGGTACTTGCACCAAACACACTCACCACATCGCTGATCCACGGTATTGCCGGATACTGCTGGGAAAGTCCGCCTGTGATATACAGAGCCAGATTCTGCAGCAAATACGAAACACCGATCGCAGAGATCATAATAGACATTCTGGGTGCCTGACGAAGAGGTTTGTATGCCACGCGCTCCACAAGAAAGCCAAGAACCACCGTTGCCACCAGAACAATCGGAATCGCAATGTAAACCGGCATAGTTGCCGATAAATATACCATCATCAGGCCCGCGACCATAAAAATATCTCCGTGGGCAAAGTTGATCAAACGCAAAATGCCATATACCATGGTGTATCCAATCGCAATCAGAGCATACTGACCGCCTACAGAAACACCCGCCAGCAGATATGGCAGATTTTTACTGAACCATTCCATGGAAATCCTCCCTTAACCTAAAATGTCGAGGCGGGATAGAACCCGCCCCGATCTGTATTTTTGCATTTCTTTTTGTTTCTTATTCTTCTACCTTCTGAGCTCCTACCAGATCCCATGCGCCGGTCTCTGTATTTGCACTCTTTACAAAAGCAGTATCTCTGACTGCGTCACCGTTTTCTTTGTCAAATACAACTTTTCCGCAGACACCGTCATATTCTACGTTCCACAGTGCTTCGTTCACTGCTGCCGGATCCGGAGAACCTGCTGCTTTCAGCGCTTCAAGAGCTACATAATACGCATCATATCCCATTGCGGATACAGCTGCAACGATGTCATCACCGCCGTTGTTTGCTTTTGCAGTAGAATCGGAATTGATATAGGCCTTGATACCTTCGTCAAATTCCGGATTTCCGCCTTCCTGATAGAAGGTTGTTACATAAATCTGAACGTTTTTGCCTTTTGCTGTGTTCAGGACAACGTTGGAATCCCATGTATCACTTGCAAGAAGAGGCATTTCCAGTCCCTGGGCTGCTGCCTGCTCGATGATCAGAGCTGCTGCTTCAATGGAAACCGGTGCGAAGAATACGTCAGCTTCTGCATTTTTTGCAGATGCGATATAGGAAGTAAAATCGCTGTTTCCTTCCTGGAAGGTTTCTGCTACAACTTCACCGCCGAGTGCTTCAAATGCCTTTGTGAAATAGAAGCCAACGCCTGTGGAGTAATCATCACCAAGTTTGGTAAGAACGTATGCTTTCTTTGCCTCAAAGTTTTCGTTTGCAAAGTTTGCAAGTACGGTTCCCTGGAACGGATCAAGGAAGCAGATCCGGAAATAATGGGTATTTCCCTGAGTTACCTGCGGGTTCGTACAGGTAACGCCCATAGCCGGAACTCCGCCCTCTTTGAAAATATCAGATGCTGCGATGGATACACCGGAACCATAGGAACCAAGTACGATGGATACACCATCACTGACAAGCTGCGCTGCTGCGGATGGTCCTTTATCATTGGAAGACTCGTTATCTACGATATCCAGTTCTACATTGTATTCTGTTCCGCCGATCTCTACAGTTGGAGTAAGGCTGTTTGCATACTGGATACCAAGTGTCTCCTGCTTGCCGCCTGCGCCATTATCACCGGATGCCGGTTCGTAAACACCGATCTTAATGGTATCTGCTGCAAATGCCGGTACTGCTGTGACTGCAACCATGGCTGCTGCCATTAAAACAGATAATAATTTTTTCTTCATCTTTCTCTCCTCCTTGTTCTTGGGTCAAAGACATTTGTATTCATCTCTAAAACATGTCACAAATTATACCACGCTTAAACGCTTTAGGCAAGTAAAATTTCACAGTTTTTTCATATTATTTTCTTAAAATACGCAATATTTCCAACAGGCAAGACTGATCTTTTCGCATTGTTATCCAAAAAAGCATGTACCTTTTTTCTTCGGTACATGCTTTTTCAAACACGCTCTAAAAGTAATCATATCCCCCATGGATATCCACGACGCTTCCATTCATATATCCATTCGTGAGGATACAGTACGCAAGGTCTGCCACATCTTTGATCTCGCCAAACCGGTGAAGGGCAATTTTTTTATTGATACGGTCATAGCTTTCCTGGCTGCGTGATTCATGCCAGGGAGTCTGGATAAATCCCGGCGCAATGGCATTGACTGTGATTCCTTTCGGCTCAAATTCCTTCACCAGAGATTTGGTAAGGAAATGAATAGCAGCCTTTGTCACACCATAAACCAGCGAGGAGGAATACGCCTGCACTCCTGCATAAGATCCCATAAAAAGAACCTTTCCCCCTTCCATCATCATGGGGCGGAGTTCTTTCACCAGAAATACCGGCACAGACAAATTCGTGTTGACGATTTTCGTCCATTCTTCAAAGGTATAATCCTCATATTTCGCATACGTACTGATGCCGGCATTACTGATCAGCCAGTCTACATGACCGGCTTTTTCTCTGATTTCCTGTACAAAAGACAGCATAGCCTCATAGGATGACATATCTGCCTGTACCAGAATCACTTTTTGCTGGTCCTCTTCCGAAAGGCTGTGAAGAAACTCTTCCGCTCTCTCTCGATTGCTGGCATAATTTACAAAAATCCGGTCATCTTCCGCAGAATTGGCAAGAATCTTCTCCACGATTCCCCTGCCGATTCCGGAAGTCCCTCCGGTTACCACCGATACTCTGTTCATGTTTTTATCATTCCTTTCGCTTCACCCGAACATAAACAAGTTTTTATATTACAGGAAAATGCAAAACACTTTCCTGTAATATAAATCTTTGCTTTTCATTCTTACTCCTTATCACCATTTCCCTGCACTTCCTTACAACGCCAGCAGACGCTCATAGATTTCCTTCGGAATATAAGGCTGCTGATTGTGGATCGGTTCTCCGAGACAGGTCTTGGGATAGGCGAAGGTTCCATGTTCCATCAGAATCTCCAGAAGCATCGGTCCATCCTTTTCCAGAAATTCCGGTGCCAGCTCCGCTGTATCATCATAAGGAATACGAAGCGCCTTCACGCCATAGGCTTCTGCAACTTTACTGAAATCGCAGGAGGAAAATCCGCAGCCCTCCGTCGTTCCTGCAAAAAGGCAGTCAAAATAGTCTCTCTGTAAATGCCGGATCATTCCAAGTGCCCCATTATTCATCACAATCATTTTGATTGGAATATTTTCTCTTCTCACCCACTGCAGTTCCTGGATATTCATCTGAAAAGCACCGTCACCGCAAAGACACGCGACCGGTTTACCTGTGGCATAATACGCACCAATAGCTGCAGGCAAAGCAAATCCCATGGCTCCATGTCCGCCGGAAAACAACAGATTCTGCCCGCGTCTGTTTCTGAAGGACTGATAACTCCAGACCATGTGCTGTCCCACATCAACTGCAACAGCTGAAGTGTCCGAAAGGCAGTCACTCAAAGAAGCAATCATCCGGTTGGGATAACGCTCCGGTGTCTGACCATCCACAGCTTCCAGATTTTCTTTGATTTCCGTACAGATTTCCGGCCAGTCTTCTTCCCTGCCAATCACATGCAGTTTTGCTTTTTTGAGAAGTTGTATCACTTCCGCTGTATCGGCACAGAATGTTTCTTCATTCGCTCTATTTTCATGAATCTCCCGTTTAAGACTGAACGGGTCTATATCCACCCGGATGATTCTGGCGGTTTTGGCAAATTCATGCACTTTGACACCAATCTGTCGCGTACAGAGAGAAATCCCAAAACAAAGCAGAAGATCACTCTTGACATTGGCGATCATATTGGCATAACGGTGGCCATAAGCTCCGCCGATACATCCGAAATTCAGCGGATGGTCATACGGAATCACTGATTTTGCAAGAACACTGGTGATCACAGGAATCTGATATGTTTCTGCAAATTTCAGAAGTCCGGTCTGGCTTTCCCGGCTATCCACACCATGCCCCATCAGAATAACCGGACGCCGGGCTTCTTTCAGCGCATCGCAGATTGTCCGAAAGGCCTCCTGCGCATTCTGCTCCAGGGATTCTTTTGTTCCCGCATCCTCTCCGTCTTCTGGAAACTCCATATCAAAAACCGGATGTTCCACTTCACTTCTCTGTATATTCATGGGAAGGTCCAGGAGAACCGGACCTTTCCGTCCTGTTGTCGCAATGTGATAAGCTTTGTTCAATTCTTCTACGATCTGCTCCGGTTCACGGATCTGTACACAGTATTTCGTAACCGGCTTTGCCATGGAAATAATATCAATTTCCTGAAATCCCTGCTGACGCAGTCCAGGAATCCCCTCATATTCATACGTATTCAGCTGCCCTGTGAGAAATACCACCGGCAGAGAATCAAAATAAGCATTCGCCACTCCCGAAAGCAGATTGACCGCTCCCGGTCCGCTCGTAGCATATGCACAGGCACAGCCGTCCTTTGCCTGCGCATAACCGCATGCTGCAAAAGATGCCCCCTGTTCATTATAACAGGAATGATTATTTGCCTGCGGATTCTTCTCTACAGAATCCACAAAATGCGCGATCATGGTTCCCTGATATCCAAAGAAATCATGAATTCCCTTCCTCTGTAAAAATTCTACAATATAATCTGTCAGTTTCATGGAAACCTCCTGTTCATTTCCTGTAAGTCCGTATTTTTTCCAGAGTTTTCAAAGCACCTGTTTCTTCCAGATATCCAAGATAGATATCCAGAATTTCCGGATCCGGTTCAAAAATCTCCTCTGCATCCAGACAGCGGTTCATCATCTTCTTATATGGCTGGAATGCCTTTTCCAGACGCGCCAGATCCCGGTTCTCCCACAGGTTTCTGATATATTCCTTCTTGCCTGTATAATCCGCAGTCAGTTCTTTCCTGTCCGCACAGAGTCTTGCGTATTCCCAGCACCAGTTAAAATACTCTTTCGAACGATCCGCATAATTATCTGCAAGGAACTGTCTTCTTCTCGCCTTCACAAGTTTTTTCAGAGGACCGGCCTCCCTGAGAAAGTCCTCACAGCTGATTCTGGCACTGATCATCGTGGTCAGAGGGGACGGCTCATCACGAAAACTGCGGTTTTTATAATTTTTGCCAAATGTTGTCTTCAGGTAAGCATCTTCCTCACCGGGAATCAGAAATGTTTCTCCTTCCAGCATTGCGTCTTTTGCAGTTTCAAAAACAGCAGCCGGATAGGAGTAAGACATCCTTCTGCTCCAGCGGAGTTCATATTTTTTTACCTCTTCGGAAGCCTGACTCACACATAACCGGTCGTAAATTCTTTTTCCAAGACTGCAGCGGCCGAAAATCCCCAGCAGCCGCACCATCCAGCCACAGACAAAGCGATACAGATCCATTTCATACCGGTCATTGTCGCAGGTCTGCACCCAGCCGGTTTCCAGACGCTGATCCCAGGCACGCGTTCTTTTGGATGCATTTTTTACGCGAAGAGGAAGGATATTGATTCCGATTCCCGGATACTGATAATTCCGTCCTTCATATAACCGGTAACAAAGGGTATTTTTGTTCTCGTACCGCAGAAAAAATCCGGGAAAACGCGGATTGTTTTTCATGGACTCCAGCGCCCTTCCTTCCGGAAGTTCCGCTTCTGCTGCCTTTCGGAACCGTTCCATCTCAGAAACCTTCATCAGAATATTTCCGGATAACGGGTTGGACGGAAACGGCTTCCCCTCTGTGGCACACAGTGTCAGTCTGGGAGAAAGAAAATAAGTAATCTGATTTTTTCTGCAGACTGCATCAATTTCTTTCAGAAGTGCCAGCACTTCCTGTTGTTCTCTGTTTAATTGTTTCTGCTCCATTTATTCTGCCACTCCGTAATGATTCAATGTCCTGATAAAAAGTCCCTGCAGCGTTTCCAGATTTTCGTATTTCCCAAGCCAGTGATCCAGATACTCCATTGCATCTTTTTTCCGGGCAAGTGCTGCTGCTTTCTTTCCGCCTTTATACAGGTCCTCCAGTATCACATCCGCCAGTTCACCGCGGATTCCAACTGGAAGTTCTCCTTCCAGTGCCTTCCGGTAACAGGCAAATGCCTGTGCGGTACATCCCATTTTGTACTGAATATCGCCTGCCAGTTTATAACGGACAGCTTCCTTTTTCTCATCGTTATCAAATTCCAGTACCTGCACACAAAGCTCATCCAGAATTTTCTGGTCAGCGGTCAGGAACATCTGTATTTTCTTTTTTGCATATTCCTTCGGATAGCCGGTACGGCAAAGAAAAGCTTCCATTGCTTCACACCATACGCTGCTGTCTTCTCCGGACATCTTCTCCGGCTTTTCTTCATATTCTGCCATCTTTGCATACAGCAGTTTTTCCAGTTCGCTCAACTGTTCAGAATCTGTCTCAAATGTACTTCTTACCAGACACGCATATCCTCTGATGGTCTCATCTTCCGGAAGAAGACGTTCCCAGAGACTTGCCCAGGAAAGTGCCTCTTCCTTTTTCTCACGGTTAAGCAGTTCCCGGCAGTTTCGGATCGCTTCCTCTTTCTCTGTCTTCAGATATTTGTCAATTTCCAGATGCGTAATTCCGTTGTTGGTCTTTTCCCTTGCTTCTGCATAAAGAGGAAGGGCCTGAGCTTTTCCTTCTTTTTTCAGCACCAGGTCTGCCTTGTATTTGAGGAAATAACCGTCATCCGGATAGATATCCAGTGTATGGGCAACCAATGTTTCTGCCTGTGAGGTGTCTCCGCTTTCTGAAGCACGCTCCATCACCAGACGGCAGAGAAGCTTCAAAACTCCGGGATTCTCCGGATATCGTCCGAGAAGTTCCCGGCAAATTGCCCCGGCCTCATCCTTTTCTTTCATTTCATAATGGCAGGCAGCTTTCCGAAACAGGACAATATCATCTGCCATCTGCTGCATCTTCGGTGTCAGATGATCCAGTTTTTCCTTAAGCTGAAGCATCCGATGCGCTTTGGCTACTCTTTCCGTACAGATCAGTGTCATCATTGCCGCTTCAAATGCTTCATCAGAAATACTCAGAAGTACAGGATGATAAAACGGATAAATATTTCCAAAATCTTCTCTTCCAATAAATTCTTTGCTGAGCTGAATCTGATAATACTGGCTGAAAATCTCATTTAATGCAGCAAATTCCCGTTTCTCCACCATCGATTCCAGAGATTCCGGATTTTCCCGGATACGTGCTTCCAAATCCAGTTCCACAGCTTTTGCCTTCAGAAGATTACGTTTCCTCGACAGACGATGACGGCCCTTGGCAGTCAGCAGATGGTACATCTTGCGAAATACAGAGTTTCTGCGGATTTTTCCCGGATTCACTCTCTTCATATATTCTTCCCGCAGTTCCTCATAAGTGCTGTCTTCCAGAGTAATTGCTTCATGGGAAGAGCGTTCCTCATGAGGCGGGATATAAGACCACTCATCCCCATAATGCCAGATCAAATAATCGCTGACCCGGTTTGGCACCATCACCTGAAGCCCTTCAAATTCCATATATTTTACCGGAAACATCACGTCCTTACCAAACAGGAACGGGCAGCCGCCCCATCGCATGGCATAGCGGTCACACTCCTCTTCTTTATAGGAAAACATGATTTTTTCCAGTTTTTTCAGTGTTTTATCTCTTCCAAAAATCTTTTCATACAAAAGATATTTCAGATACATGCCTGCCGGAATTTCCCAGCGGCTTCCGTAAACAAATGCCACATTCACCAGCTCGGAATAAATCATCATGTGCGTTCTGTATTTCTCATACTCCCGGTCATCCGCAGGAATAGGATCCAGAGTCAGTACATCCACGATTTCTCCTGCCTTATCTTTTCCTATGAGCTGATGTTTATGGATCGCACAACTTGCTGTATCCGCATATCTGGGAAAGGTATTCGTAAACTCCCTGTCCACATCCACAGCCTGTACCGCACGGTCCGGCGGCAGTTCCGTCCGGGCAATCTCCACAAATTTATCCCAGTCATCTCTCGGCATATAAATATCCACATCATCATCCCACGGAATAAATCCCTCATTGCGGACAACTCCGATCAGGCTTCCGCCCGCCATTACATAACGCAGATGATGCTTTTTGCAGATTTCATCAATTTCCCGCAGAAGCTGCAGCAAATGTTCCTGTTTTTCCGTCATAATAATCCTTTCCTGTATCTGTCCAGAAATTCTGTCTGTTACATTTTTCTCTATCCGTCCGTTTTCCCGACTATCCCGTCACTTCATACCGGCAGTTATTGTTTGCCGGTAATTGCCCGGAGAATATCCACAATTGCTTCCGATTCTTCATAAAACAGTCGGGTACATTCTGTTCTTTTGTCGCTGATCATAATCAGCAGTTCCTGAAGCAGATAGCGGAATCCGTTTCCTTCAAAATTAAAGCTGAACCGTTTCAGGAATTCACTGCCTTCCACCTTGGCTTCAAAATATCCGGTATTCCACCAGTCATTGGGAATCGTCACTCTTCCTTTTGTACCCAGAATCACCAGCTCGTTTTCCATATCCAACGTGGAACCGATCTCAATGGTCCCCAGTGCATCAGGATATTTCATCGTAATCACATCATATACATATTTTCCCTCATCGTTCTTCACTGCATTGCTGGTCACTTCCACACAGCCTTTCCCAAGGATCTTTAAAATCGCGCAGATTGCATGAACCACCGTTTCATAAAAGCTTTTGCCGCCCTCAAAATCATCCTGGGAAATGGAACAATTCACACTGAGTACTTTCCCGATCATATCCCCATGTGTCAGCCAAACAAGCTGATTAAATGCCCGAAGATAAACAAGCATCAGTTTTTCTACAAGAACCACTCCCTGCTGGCGTGCCTTGTAAAAAAGTCTCTTCAATGTATCCGGATCCAGGGTCAGCGGCGAATCACTGATCACATATTTCCCCTGTTCTATCGCCCGTTCAATATAATCCACACGATGCTTCAGCCCGCACCGGACATATACAATATCGACTCCGGACAAAAATTTCTCATAATCCGTTTCACAGGAATTCAATTCATATTTTTCACAGAATTTCTCTGCGGTCTGCTGTTCCTGCGCAAAAACGCTTTCCACGTGAATACCGCTGACATACCGGGTTTCTTCCACGATTCCACCATCCTGATCATTTTCGGCCACAACTCCAACCCGGTAAATCGTCCCCTGATCCCGGATCTGTGTACTGGAAATATTCTTGGTTCTTGGAAGATATCTCACTTCACAATAATTCTTCAGATAATCAAATTTCCCTTTCCAGTCGGAACCAATCACCAGAATATCAATATCATATTTGATGATATCGTTGACCTTCTGTCCCTGATATTCCTCAATAATGATCTCATCTGCCAGACCTGTACTGCGCACATTCTCGATTCTCTTCAGCAGACTGTCCTGTACATTCAGTTTTCCCCGCTCAATATCATAACTCTCACTGGTCACACCAACGATCAGATAATCGCCCAGTTCTTTTGCCCTTTTGATAATATTGTAATGACCCTGATGAAAAAGATCAAAGGTCCCATAAGTAATGACTTTTTTCATGATTTCCCCTTTTTGCACGAACTTCTGATTCCACAAACCTCTTTTCGTATTATCTCCCGAATCACCCATACTATAACAAATCCCCCTACAACAGAAGATACCATCCTTCCATTGTAAGGGGATGTTCACCGCTTTTGTAAGTGACACCGGAACGTGTCTGAATATCCTCTATTCTTCGGATCGTTCCGGCTCATCAGGTATCTCAGGTGACTTCTCAAGCGATTTTTCAAAAGGCGCCTCTGATGATTCCTCAAGTGATTCTCTTGAAAGATTTCTCCGGATTTCTCTGGATTCTCCTGAATTATCCTGTGATGGTTTCTGCATGACATCCTGTGCAGGATCACCATTTGTTTCCGCCTCCAGAGTTGCCGCCAGTTCTTCTATCGCCTTGCGTCTCTGCTTCAGAACAAGTTCATACTGCAGTTCGTCATCACTGTCATATTCATCTTCCAGTCCTTCGTCCTTGATTTCTTTTTCTCTCTTAAAGAGACAGAGGGTCAGAATCTTCAATACTACATTATACAGAAAATCCACCGGCGGGCTTCCAAGAACCAGCACAAATACCAGGGAAAGTCCCAGCACTGCCCATATGGTACCAAGCTGAGGGATCTTAAAGATCAAAAGGCCGCTCATAACGATCATGACCGGATAATGGAAGAAATAAATCCCCATCGTATTTCTTCCGATAAACGTCAGCGGAAGTTTCCGATCCGGTAAAATTGCCAGAAAAGTCAGAATCAGCACAAAGGAAATCAGATACATCAGCAGTCTCATGATAATTCCCATCTCATCCGTCAGTCCGCACATGAGATAACTGTGATTCCCACGGAAAATATCCACCGGAATGCCGCTCGAAATCATATAATGAGGCACCGCAAACAAAAGTCCCACAGAAACCGGAAGCAGTACCCATTTGCCCTTAAATCTGCGCACAGCCTGTGTATGTCTGCTGTCCCAGAGATAACCCGCAACAAAAAACGGGAAAAATACTACGATTCTGGATGCCGACAAATAAGTAGAAAATTCCGGTCTGGTTCCTGCCCAGAGAGCAAACAGAATGCTCAGCGGCACCGCAAAACGAACCTTGCCAAGACCTTCAATGGTAAGGCGGTACATAAATAATGCCAGCAGATACCACATAGCACTTCCGGAAGGTCTCAGCAGTTCATAATCCATAGAATTGCCGCACCAGATATAGGCATACCAGGTCAGACTGTAACCCAGAATATAAGGAATCAGCAGATTCTTCACATTCTTCAGTACATTCTGAGGCTTCTTGCACAGATAACCTGAAATAAAAACAAACGCCGGCATATGGAAGATCGTGATTGCATACCACACATGACGCACCACCATATCATCCTTCACCAGCTGGAATGCGATCATGTGATTGAATACCACCAGATAAATAAGTAAAACTTTAATATTATCTACCAGATAGGAATACGGCAGTGCCGGTCCCTGATTTTTTTCTTTCATATGTTCCCCTTTTAATAAAATTATGAATAAATAATAACATACTTTTTTCTTTTTTGGAACAAAAATTTAAAAAGAATTGTAAAACAAATGTCATATCCTCCTGTTTTTTTCTCCGGAAATGCCGCAAAATATTTATCCAGAAAGTTTTTCCTTGCCATTCGTTTTGGCTTAGTGTATGATGATAGGGATTATTCAGACAATACGCCAGATATATTACAAACAGGAGATGAGATCATGTTTCAAAGATTTAAGGCGGATATGAAAAAATACTGGAAATATTCCATTTATGCCGCCAAGTCCCAATTGAAATCCGAAGTTGCCAATTCTTATCTGAACTGGCTGTGGTGGATTCTGGAGCCATTTTGCTATATGCTGATCTATGCTTTTATTTTTGGTGAAGTATTCGGAGCTAAGGAGCTTTATTTTCCTATCTTTATTTTCCTCGGAAATACGATATGGATCTTTTTCAGCAAGACCATGACCCAGAGTGTCCGCCTTGTGAAGCAGAATAAGCCGATCGTTTCCAAGGTTTACCTTCCGAAATACATCCTGCTTATCGACAGAATGATGGTCAATGCATTCAAAATGGGAATTTCCGCACTGATTGTTGTGGGTATGCTCTTCTTTTATAAGGTGCCTATGACCACAAATATTATTTACTTTTTCCCGTTGCTGATCGATCTGTTTCTGATCGTATTCGGTGTGGGATGCTACCTTCTGCATTATGGAGTCTACATTGAAGATCTTCAGAATGTAATCAACATTGTCCTCAGGCTTCTGCTCTATATGACCGGTATTTTCTGGGATATTATGAAGCGTCTGCCTGCACCTTATAATTCTTATGTCTGCAAATGCAATCCAATCGCATTCATCATTTCTTCAATGCGTGATTGTGTTATTTACGGCAAAACACCGCACAGAAAACTGATCCTTGTATGGTTTGTCATCGGGCTCGTCATCAGTATCCTCGGTGTGCGTAAGATTTATAAAAATGAAAACAGTTATGTAAAGGTGATCTGATATGGAAGAAAAACACGCAATCGAAGTCAAAGATCTGGTCATCAGCTACCGCAACCTGAAAAAGACTTCCATCAAACAGCTTCTTCTGCCTTCCAAACGTCAGAAGACAGATAATTTTGTTGCAGTCAAGGGGGTTTCCTTCTATGTAAGAGAAGGGGAGATTCTTGGTATTATCGGCAAGAACGGCAGCGGCAAGTCTACCACTCTGAATGCTCTGGCCGGAATTTTTTCACCGGACTCCGGCAGCATTGATCTGAAGGGACACAGCATTTCCCTTCTTTCCATCGGTGTAGGATTTCAGCGGGAAATGACAGGCCGTGAAAATATCGTTCTTTCCGGAATGCTCCTGGGCTTCAGCGAAGAACAGGTAAAAGCCAAGGAAGAAGAAATCATAAAATTCGCAGAGCTTGGCGACTTCATCGACATGCCGGTCCGCACTTATTCCAGCGGTATGTATTCCAAGCTTGCATTCTCCATCACAGCGATTCTGGAGACAGATATCATGCTGATCGATGAAGTCCTGAGCGTAGGCGACCAGAAATTCAAGAAAAAAAGCTATAACAAAATGAAACAGCTGATTTCCAACAAAGACCGTACCGTGGTAATCGTTTCACATAATATCAGTACGCTCAAAGAGCTCTGTGATACGATTATGTGGATGCATGACGGGGAAATCCGTAAAATCGGCAAACCCCAGGAAGTATTAGATGAATATGTGGACTTTATGGAAAAGAACTGATTACAAAGTCCCTGCCACCATGCAGAGCACTTTCTTATAACAAAAACACACCCTGGTCTGATTCTTCAAACCCGGGTGTATTTTATTTTTCTTCCTGTTTTTTTATTCTTTTCAGAACACGGCGGCAAATACTGCCGCAGCAGGGCTCTCTCACTTCATTTAACAGTGCATTCACTCTTCCGCGTTCCTTTTTCCACGGATCATTCTCCTTCAGACCTTCTTTAATACATTCGAAAAATTCCTCCATCGTCTCCGGCTTCGGTCCAGGCGTTACATCATCATAATCAAAATTCATTCCCCGCTCATCCAGATAAGCATCCCGATCATATGGAAGAAAAATAATCGGATGGTCTGTCAGCAGATAATCCACATAAATGCTGGAGTAATCTGTAACCAGGCAGTCAAATGCATTCAAAAAACCGGTCACATCCTCTGCCTGTTCATTTCCAAGATACCTTATACGTTCACCCAGATACCTGTTGACCTCTTCTTTTTCACTAATATGCGTCCTGAGAAACAGAATGATTTTTTCCTGCTCCAAAAAATCCTGCAGTTTCTCATACTCGTAATCTTCAAAAGGAAACAGCTTTACCCCGTTATAATCCCGGAATGTCGGCGCATACAGAATCGTTTTTTGATATTTGGGGAGCTCTCCAAATATTTCTCTAAGCCATACCGTTCTGTCCAATCTTCTGAAAAGCCCGTCATTTCTTGGCTGGCCCCAGATTTTCACCTTACTTTCCGGTACATCAAAACTCCTGGCCATAACAGGAACCAGAATACTGGAAGTCGTCAGAATACAAGAATAATTTTTTGAAAAAATCATTCTAAAATAGAGTCTTGCTGTTCTTCCGAGATTTGGATCAAGAAGAGCAATTTTTTTCAGAGGAACGCCGTGCCATAGATTAATAATCAAACGCCCCTTTTCCAGGCCGATTCCATAAACCGGAAGCCCTGCCGAAGTAAACCATACTCCCGCTTCCAAAACCTTGAGGACTCCTTCAATACTCTCTGCTTCAATAAAATATTTTTCTCCGTACTCCTCAGAAAGTTTCTGTCTCCGCTCAGGATTGTTAATCACAAAGTACGGTGTCACTTCCGGAATATGTTCCTTTACATATTCAAATAAGTATCTGGAATTATAATTATAATAGCAATTATCAACAGAAGAAAATATCCATGTATATGGATCCGTTTTCCCTCTTACCATGTGTTTCAGAACCTGCGTCATCAACAGACATTTTAACTTTCTCATTTCCCCCATATTTCTGACCTTCTTATAAACATATATGACTGTCTGGACAGATATCCTCATCAGCCATCACAGCAACATACAAGTTATCTGTCGCAATTATTTCGCCCTCTCTGTACCGCTCAAATCCACTGAACAGCTTCAGCGATATTTCCAGATGCCATGAATCACATAAGACCCAAAAAACAAAATGCTCTCTGCCATATTATATCCCATATAACGGTAAACCTTATACGTCATCAGAGCTGATTTCCATTTATTTCTGGATTTTCCATCTTCACTCAGACGATATTTCAGATACGGTTCATTAATCCCTGCCCCGAATCCGAATTTCCGCAGTACCTTCAGCCATGTAAGATAATCCTCATGACTGTCATCATGTTCCATTGGAAATTCCAGAGCAGCTTCTTTTCTGATGAGAACAGAAGAACAGTTGATACTATTGTGTTTCAGAAGCTCTCTGTATGATATTTTTTGTTTTACAGGAATGTATTTACCGGTAGAAGTACCATCCGGATTCATCAGCTCCCGCCCTGTAGAGCACAAAACTGCTCCTGAATCTTTCAGAACCCGCAGCTGATGTTTCAGTTTTCCATCCGTCCACCAGTCATCTGCATCCAGAAATGCCACATATTCCCCTCTCGCTTCTCTAACACCTCGATTACGCGAAGCAGCCGCTCCTGTATTGTTTTTATTCCGCAGATAATGAAAATCATCTCTTCCCAGATATTCCTTTAAAATTTCCTCCGTATCATCCGAAGAACCATCGTCGACTACGATTAATTCCAGGGGAACATCCTGTCGAAATACAGACTCTACGGCCTGTCTGATATATTGTGCGCCATTGTAAACAGGCATAACCACAGATACCACCGGCTGATTTGTCATATTCTTATCCTCTGATCATTTAACAGTTTTTATTCTTCTTTGTTTTCAGAATCCGGGCTTACAGAATCTTTCAGAGCATTTTTCTGTCTGTCATCCACGCCCTCTGAAACTTCTTTCTGGAAAAAAATCTTAACTGTCATAAATAACAGTTTAATATCCAGAAGGAAGGAATAGTTCTCAATATAAAACAGATCCAGCTTTAATTTGTCATAAGGTGTTGTATTATATTTCCCATATACCTGTGCATATCCTGTAAGACCTGCTTTTACCTTCAGACGGTAATCAAATTCAGGAAGTTCCTTCTGATATTCACACATGATACATTCCCGCTCCGGTCTTGGTCCTACCATAGACATATCGCCAGCCAGGACATTGAACAGCTGCGGCAGTTCATCCAAATGAAGATTCCGAAGCACTTTGCCTACCGGTGTAATTCGCGAGTCATGCTTGGATGCAAGCCGGGCACCATTTTTTTCGGAATCTACACACATACTTCTGAATTTACAGATACGGAAGGTCTTTCCATTCAGAGTCAGTCGATCCTGGAAATAAAACACCGGTCCTCTGTCATACGCCTTGATCAGAACAGCAATCAAAATCATAAGAGGGGATGTTGCAATAATTCCCAATCCGGAAATCACAATGTCCAAAAGCCTCTTGGCTGCTCTCTGATCGATCGTAAGCCCCATATTTCTGGCAACCATAAGCGGCGTATCAAACAAATGAATACGCTCACTGCCCGTTACCAGCACATCTGAGATTTTCGGACTGAAATAGCACCTGATCGAATGGGAGAAACAATATTTCAGGTAAGAATTGCGGATCTGTGAAGGCAGCTCCCAGATTACCACACCATCGTATTCTTCCATCATTCTGTGAATCGTCTCTTCACCAACATTGACATGCACTTTCCCGCTGATCTGATATTTATCTTTTCTGGTGTTCATCTTCGCAATCAGCTCATCCGGATTATGATCCCACTCATCTCCATATATCACCAGAAGACGTCTTGCATGATAAATTCTGGAATAGATCCATCTGGAAAGCCATATCCAGACAATAATGATCACGATCTGGACAGCCGTCATTTCCAGCATAGGCAATACTGATAAAAACCAGCGGTTGATCAGCGTAATCTGAAAATACGCAACAATATTTGTACAGATTGTAGCAAGCGTCAGCGAATAAAACACATCAATTCTTTTCAGATAGCCGACCTTAAGTCCTCCGTAAAGCTGGGAAAACAAAGTATCGATCAATGCATACAATGCGATCAGCACCCAGTTTCCCTTTCTCCAGAAGGGTTCAAATATCAGCCCTCTGTAATAATCATACCAGACAAACGCAAATACCAGTGCCTGTGCCACAATCACCAGACTGGCAAGGCAAAATACAATCAGTCGTTTGTAATCTTCTCTTTTACTCATAAAATCCCTCTTATCACAATTTTCCAGCGAAAAGCTGTTCGCACTTCTTCCGTGATACCTGATTCATCAACTCATAATTCACATGAAGGACATGCACGTTTCCGCATCGATACTCCTCCATTGCATTCAAAAGTCCTTCCATGGAGCTTTCAACGATTAATCCGCCATATTCTCTCAGGAATCCTCTCGGCCCCGGTGCATCACAGGCAGCCACAGGAACCCCCAGCGTATCTGCTTCCAAAAGTACCAGACCCAATCCTTCATAATAGGAGGAAAGCAAAAACAAATCACATTTTTTCAAAACAGGCATCGGATTGCTCATACTTTTGATGATAATCATACGATCCGAAGATTTCTTTGTCCCGGCAAGCTTCCTCATATCCTCATACAAAGAACCGGTTCCGCCAATCATGAAGAGATATGCATTGCCATATTTCTCCCAGTACCGGTCAAATGCTTCGATCAGACGCTCCTGTCCCTTCTCCGGGGAAAACCTTCCAATATTGATAAACTTATCCGCATCACTCTCAAGGATTTCCTGCACCTTTTCCAGAGAAACATTTGACACAGTACTGTTATCAAAAGTCACCGGCGCTTCTGCCCGCTTTATAACCTCCTGATACTCATGAAAATTTCCAATCACCAGAACATTATCTTTTCTTCCGCTGATCCGGTATATTCCATCCAGGATATCTTCACTGACCGCAACCACATGGTCATACGTCTGATATGCCAGATGCAAAAGAGGCCCGCTCTGGTTCTGTTTTGTCCGGATCTCCTGCGGCATATCATTGTGAACCCAGATGGTTTTTTCACACGGTGCCTTCTGAAGCAGAAAAGTCATATACCGCTCATAACCATTGTAGTGAACCACATGACTAAAATCACAGCCGCCAAAATGCTTCCTCCATTCCCTGTCAAACAGTCGATCCAACAGTCTTTTTATACAGGGTATATTCCATCCGAATTTCATCCATAAAGCATAAGCGCTCATAGATAAAAAATCCATATTCATTTCGCTGGCAAGCGGATAAAAATCAACTTTGTCCGGAATCCTGTTCAGCCGCTCCGGGGCATCTTTCAGACAAGAAGACCGGAAAGAAACAAAATAATGATATTTTTCCCTGTCCAGTTCTCTCAGCATTGCACCAAGCGCTGTAGTAATACCATTAAGTGCCAGGTCACCTCCATAAATCAGGATATTTTTTTTGCCGTCTCCTTTATAAAGATGCTTTCTGCAGCAGGATTCTTTTCCAAAAACTTCCCGGCAGATGCGGGATACACTGTTTCCATCTT
The DNA here is from genome assembly GCA_945864225.1 of uncultured Blautia sp. GTDB lineage: Bacteria > Bacillota > Clostridia > Lachnospirales > Lachnospiraceae > Blautia_A. The sequence continues at coordinate 25,590 of CAMBAL010000031.1, forward strand.
CATATGTGGAATATCTCTGCATAAACAGCTCATCAGGCTCACCGCCCGGTCGTGAAAGACATTCCACAACCTCCCCGGCTGTATGAGCCATCTGAAACGGATAGACGATAATATCATCGTAAATCCCTCTGCTGCCCATATAATCATCCAGATCATATGTATAAAGGATAATTTTCTTCCTGCTGTTGGCATAATCATACATCACACTGGAATAATCCGTAATCAAAACATCACATGCATTGAGCCCCTCATTGGTATCCCACTCTTCCGGAAATACCCGAATATGAGAATATTCACGAAAATCAATTTCCGCGCGAACAAAGGGATGAAGCTTTACCAAGATCAGATCCTGCTCCTGTAAATTACGGTCCCATGTTTCCAGGCTTTGCTTCAGAACATGAATAAATTCCTTTTCTTCAACCTGATTAAAATTCCCCCGAAATGTAGGGAGATATGCAATCAGGCGTTTATCTTCCAGACCTGACCTTTTTTTCAGCGCCGCGCCTTTCTCCGGATACTGAAAAATATCGTTCCGCGGATAGCCTTCCTGAAGAACTGTTCCTCTGTACAGTTCCTGCAGCATATAGGCACCTGCCATCTTTTCTTCCATATACTCATTGGGAAAAACAAGATAATCTGCACACAAAAGATTCCGCATCACATTTCCCATGGAAATAATCTCTGAGCGATTATCACGTCCCATCTTCTTCAGAGGTGTCCCATGCCAGGTATTTAAATAAACCTGTCCCTCTTTTTTTATAAAACGTCCCGGAAAAGTAGTATCATTTACCAGATAACCAGCTCTGCTCAGATAATAATAGTAACAGTGAGTTCCTGTATAAATCATCTTATCCACATGAATACCGTAATACTGCAATTTCTTTCTTATGGATTTTTCTGCCTGCTTACGTACAGATAAAATAATCTGAAAATGCTTATAACGGTCCTGATTCAGTTCTCTCAAAACAGCCAGAATATTACTCTCCAGTGCGCTTCCACTTCGTGATTCCAGCAAAATCATTCTGTCATTCAACGATACATGTTCGTAAAAGAAATTATAAAATGGATACCAGTTGCTAAGCTTTATCAATTTTTTTATCTTTGCTGCAAACTGCATTCTCGTTTTCCCTTCTAATATATGAATTTCCTGATGCTATACAATAAAATCCCAGTTATCATACTGTTAAAATACAGCTAATTATAACGCAAAGCCGGACAAGAGTCCAGTTTTTCACAAAAGCATCATAAAATGAACACAATTTTATTTCAATCTGTCATTTCTGACATCATCTGATTTTTCTTTTTTCTCTTCCCCGGAAACCTGCATCTGTTCCTTTACATTCTTTACAGATTCCGCAAGCTGCTCTTTACTGTTCTTCACGGATTCCGCAAGCTGCTCTTTACTGTTCTTCACAGACTCCACAAGCTGCTCTTTTCCGTTCTTCACAGATTCTGCAAGCTGCTCCTGGGCATTTCTCATGGTTTCTGCCAGCTGCTCCTGACCCTGCTGCACGGCCTCGACAATTTTCCTCTCATGCTCCTGTGCTGCAAGACGCAGTTTCTCCTGACGTTTTTTGAGATTGGCAAGAACTACTTCCGGACTGACTTTCAGGTTCGGATAGGAATCACCGATACGGCGCAGCAGTGTGGATTTGCTCCGAAGCAGTGCCCTGACACGAAGACTGACCTCTTCAGAATTATCCGCGTCCACTCCGTCAATTTCCTGTCTGACCATGTGAAACAGAACATGTGAAGCCACATAATCCAAAACCATAAGCACTATGATCAGTACCGCTGCCGTATAAAGCACTCTGAGCGGCCAGCGTCCCAGAATACCAAACAGCACCGGGTCCATCCATTTGACGATCAGTACCCCGCCAAGGCCAAACAATATCAGATTTCCGATCCAGATACGCCCGCGAATATTCAGAGGCTTTCCGGTATAATCCCACCATCTGGCATGGAACATTTTTTCCATATACCAGCTTACCGCATATTCCAGTGCCCCGCAGACCACAAAAGCTGTAAGAAAAGTTTCCAGATAACCGCCATCCGCTCCTACGGTTCCCCCGATCACGACCGTGATCACCACAGCACCGCTTCCATAAATCGGACAATATGGTCCGATCAGAAATCCTCTGTTTATAAAACGATGAAACTGGCGGTATTTCAAAATAACCTCCATACACCATCCGGCAACAGAATATGCAAAAAATAAAATAATCAATTCTGCAGTCAAAATAAGCATTTCCTGATTCATCTTTTCCTCTTTCCTGACGCACTTGCTGCGTCAATAATGGTAGATTTGGAAGTTCACTTCCAAACTTATTCCCTTTCCATTTATTACCACTCTCGCCCGGATATCTGCCCTATGACTTTTTAATTACAGGAAAACGGGAGGCATTTCCCCGTAAAAGAAATATACTAATTTATCATATCATGATGTTGGGGTCAAAAGCCCTGCCATAGTACCTTGAAAAGTTCATAGATTTTG
>CAMBAL010000032.1 GCA_945864225.1 uncultured Blautia sp.
ATGTTTCCTATCATGCGGAAGACTCTGCATTTCCTCTTCCCATGTTTCCTATCATGCGGAAGACTCTGCATTTCCTCTTCCCATGTTTCCTATCATAGGGAAGAATCAGTATTTTCTTTTTCCATGATACAGAAATATCACCGCAAATCCCCCTGGAGCATGTTTGAAAATTGCTTTCGTCCCGATTTCTTCAGAACCGCTGCTATTTCTATGAAAAAGGAGAAATCTTATGTGGAACTCAATCAATCAACTCTTAACTACCATTGATGACCTGGTATGGGGAGTGCCCCTGATGGTACTGATCCTGTCTGGCGGTATTCTTCTGACCCTCAGACTTGGTCTGCTTCAGGTTCGCCGTCTGCCGCTCGCACTGAAATGGATGTTTCAGAATGAAAATGACGGTAAGGGTGAAATCTCAAGTTTTGCCGCACTCTGCACGGCTTTAAGTGCTACCATCGGTACCGGCAATATTGTCGGTGTGGCAACTGCTGTCTGTGCCGGAGGCCCCGGCGCTTTGTTCTGGATGATTGTCGCTGCTTTCTTCGGTATGGCTACCAAATACGCAGAAGGCCTGCTCGCAGTCAAATACAGAGTCATTGATGAGAACAATCACAGCCTTGGTGGTCCTTTCTATTACATAGAACAGGGTATGGGCAAAAACTGGAAATGGCTGGCAAAAATGTTTGCATTTTTCGGTGTCTGTGTCGGTCTGTTTGGTATCGGTACTTTCAGCCAGGTAAATGGAATTGCCAGTGCTGTACAGAATTTCTTTGATCCGACCAAATCCAACTGTATTACCATCCCGTTCCTTGGAGAATATTCCTGGGCAGTTGTGATTTCCTCCCTGATCCTGGCATTTTGTGTTGCAGCCGTTCTCATTGGCGGAATCAAACGTATCGCCAGCGTCAGCCAGGTTGTTGTACCATTTATGGCAGCGATCTATTTTATTTTCAGTATTGCCCTGATTCTTTTCAACATCACCGCTGTTCCGGAAGCCGTTGCAGCTATCGTAAAAGGTGCGTTCAATCCTTCTGCAGTGACCGGCGGCGTTGTGGGAACCATGATTGTTTCCATGCAGAAAGGTGTTGCAAGAGGTATCTTTTCCAATGAAGCTGGCCTCGGAAGTGCTCCGATCGCTGCTGCTGCCGCTCAGACAAAAGAGCCGGTACGTCAGGGTCTGGTCAGCATGACCGGAACTTTTATTGATACCATTATCATCTGTACACTTACCGGTCTTTCCATTGTCCTTACCGGCGCATGGCAGGTAGAAGGTCTGGAAGGCGTTCAGGTTACCACCTATGCATTCCAGAATGGTCTTCCAATCCCGCCTCAGATCTCCAGCTTTATTCTGATGATCTGTCTTGTATTTTTTGCTTTTACTACCATTCTCGGATGGGATTACTACAGCGAACGCTGCCTGGAATATCTCACAGGCGGAAATCAGAAACCGGTTATGGCTTACCGCTGGATCTATATTCTTGCCGTATTTATCGGACCATATATGACAGTCAGTGCTGTCTGGACGATTGCTGATATCTTCAATGGTCTGATGGCACTCCCGAACATGATCGCATTGTTTGCATTAAGCGGAGTGGTTGCAAAAGAAACAAAAGCTTTCTTCAAAGCGGAAAAACATCTTCAATAAAGCAACGCTTTCTTCAGGGCGGAAAAACAGCTCCAATAAAGCAACGCTTTCACAGTCCCATTATTTTATTACGATATAAAAAGAAGGATTTTCGGAACCTGTTTACTCCGAAAATCCTTCTTTTGTCCAGAGCGTGTTTGAAAATTGCTTTCCGACTTTTCAAACACGCTCTGGTACGTTATACACTTTATAAATCATTTTTTTCGTATTTGTCCCACACGCATCATTTCTTTAATCTGCGCCCTTTTCAAAAGGGATACCGCATCGATCAGTTCTGTACGGTAAGTACCTGTTCCGGCTCTCAATTCCCTTGTTCTCCTCCGGGCAATCTCCCCACAGATTCCCATGACCGTACAGGCAGCCGCGGCGGATTCCAGAGAACTCTCTATACTCAGGAATGCTCCAAGAAGAGAAGAAGCCATACATCCGGAACCGGTGATCCTGGACATCATCCTGCTTCCATTATGTACAGTATAAACCGTTTCTCCATCGGATATCACATCCGTTTCTCCGGAAGCAATCACAATCGTTCCGCGGTTTTGTGCAAGTGTCCGTACCACCTGCATGGTATTCTCAGGAACTCCTTCCTGAATCCGGTCCTCCATTGCCGCATCTACCCCGGCTGCTGTACGACTGCCGGTAACAAGTGCCCTGATTTCCGAAAGATTCCCCCGTATCACAGAGGGGTTTGCATGATTCATCAGTTCAAAGCAAAGACTTCTTCGATAAGAGGAACCAGATACTCCTACCGGATCAAGCACCACAGGATGACCGATTTCTACGGCTCTCTCTGCAGCTGCAAGCATGGCATCAAAGGATTCCGTGGCACCCAGATTGCACACCAGCGCCCGGCAGCCCTCTGTCACTTCTGCCGCTTCCAGAGGATGATGGGCCATAACAGGCGATGCTCCCGCTGCCAGAAGGATATTCGCACAATCGTTGACTGTGACCATGTTGGTGATACAGTGGATCACAGGCCGTTCTTCCTGTATTGCTGTCCAGAAATCACATATTTTTTCCGACGTAAGCTCCGCCATGTCTTCCCCATCCTTTCCTCTTCTGATGCACGTTATGAGTTCAGTTGTGCTTTCATATTTTCCAGTACGCCCACATTTTTAAGGGCTACGGTAATCACGACCGCAATCAGTGTACCGCCCACTGTACTGATCAGAAACGGTACCACAAAAGTAAATAATGCTGCACTCTCATTTCCAAGAATAAATGCAGAAATCGGATAGGAAAGCATTCCTCCGATAATTGCTGTTCCAAATACTTCTCCCACATAAGCGGCCGGAAGTGCTTTCATCTTTCTGTACAGAAATCCTGCAAGAAAGGCACCGCACATACTGCCCGGAAATGCAAGGAGTGTTCCCAGTCCCAGAAGATTCCGGATCAGACTGGCAATAAATGCTGCTGCAAGTGCCCACCATGGTCCCAGCAAAATGCCGCAGAGTACATTCACCAGATGCTGCACCGGCGCGCATTTGGAGCCGAATACAGGAATGGAAAATGTAGAACCAACGACTGCGATTGCTGCAAAAATTGCAGTCAGTGCGATTTTCTTTGTGTTTGAGTTCTTCATAATTTTTTCCTCTTTTCCTTATATTTCAGCGCCTTCACCGGTCATCCGGCGATTATGAATGCAGAATTCTCCGCATCATTTTTCCTATAGCGGCCCAAGGTGGTGCCCCCAATTTGCCGCTCGAAAGCGTAAAAAATGCGCCAAACACCAATTAAGGTATTCTGCGCAACAACTCCGCTTACTGTTTCCCTACGTTGGCATTATCCAAATCAGGTTATGGGTTAAAAGCTTCCGCTTTCTCTCAGCCCATTTCTATGAGCACCCCGTTTTTCATTCCTCATTATAACAAATCATCCGGGAATTGCAAGCCCCAAATTCCAAACCTGAAAATCCTACGATTCTGACCAGAAAAATCCCCCAAAAAAATTTTACTCCTGATGCCAGATTTCGATAATTTTACCCTGATACCAGGTTGCGAAAATTTCCTTGTTTTCCAGCCCCTGAAATGTTAGAATAAAGACTGACTCTGATTTAGAGCGTGTCTGAACATTCATTTCCGTCATCTGCACGCTCTGGCACATCATAAGTAATGTCTGTGCAGGCAGATATTTCCATAAAAAGTAGAAAGAAGGATACATACGATGCAATTTTCCAAAAGACTGGATTTGTTTGGAAATGAAATTTTTGCAGCCCTGAATAACCGGCGACTGGAACTGGAAGCCCAGGGCAGAAAAATTTATAACATGAGCGTGGGAACACCGGATTTCACCACGCCGGAACATATCAAAAAGGCGCTGATTGAAGCAGCTTCAGATGATGCCAACTGGAGATACAGTCTCCGCGATCTTCCGGAGCTTCTGGACGCCGTATGCAGTTATTACCGGAAACGTTTCCAGGTGGAAATTACCCCGGATATGGTCATGTCTGTATACGGCAGCCAGGAGGGAATGGGACACCTTGGAATGACGCTCTGTGACGAGGGCGACACCGTACTTCTTCCTGATCCCTGCTATCCGGTATTTGCTGCCGGAAGTCTGCTGGGCGGTGCCGTTCCCTATTATTACCCGCTGACTGCAGAACATGACTTTCTTCCCTATGTAGAAGACATTCCGGAAGACGTTGCCCGGAAAGCCAAATACATGATCGTCTCCCTGCCTTCCAACCCGGTAGGAAGCATTGCGTCACCAGGACTCTACGAAGAAATTGTTGCGTTTGCAAAGAAATATGATATCCTGATCATTCATGACAATGCTTACAGTGATATTATTTTTGACGACGCATACGGCGGAAGTTTTCTTTCCACTCCCGGAGCACGGGAAGTTGGTGTAGAATTTTTCAGTCTCTCCAAATCATTTAATGTGACCGGTGCAAGAATCAGTTTTCTTGTCGGAAGACCTGACGTGATCGCTGCTCTTCGCAAACTTCGCAGCCAGATTGATTTCGGCATGTTCCTGCCTATCCAGAAGGCTGCCATTGCCGCATTAAACGGACCTCTGGAAAGTGTAAAGGACCAATGCCAGGACTACGAAAAACGCCGTGATGCCCTCTGTGACGGTCTTCGCAGCATTGGATGGGAACTCCCCAACGGCAAAGGCACCATGTTTGTATGGGCCAAAATCCCCGGCGGACGCACAGACAGCATGGAATTCTGCATGGAACTTATGGAAAAAGCAGGCGTCATCGTCACACCAGGAGCAAGTTTCGGTCCTCACGGAGAAGGTTATGTCCGCTTCGCACTGGTACTCCCTCCGGAAAAGATCCAAGAAGTGATCAAAGCCATCCGTGTCAGCGGAATCTGATAACAGACCGTACAGAAACACATACTTTACATACAAATTTCCTCAAAAAATCTTACAGGATACTGTCAGGGGGCTTGTGAAAATATCATTTTTTCGCAAGCCTCCTTATTTTGACACAGCAAAAAGCCGAAACAGGTGACAGGCAGCCTCTTTACCAAACATACAGTAAAAGGCTGCATATCATCTGCTTCGGCTTTTTTCACAGGGAAATACAAAACACTTTCCTATGATATAAATAAAATTTGTCTAATCCATCAGAAAATAAATAACTGGTCAGATGGCGCTGGATATTTTTCTGAAAGTGCATCTCAAAAAAGCGCAGACTACCCCTTTTCTATTTCACAAAACTGACAAAATGGGCTGTAATTATATGAAATCCATTTCAGCGTTCTTCAATCGGAATAAACTCTTCATGATGGCCCACATATTTATATGCAGGACGGATAATCTTGCTTGCATTCAGCAGTTCTTCCAGACGGTGCGCGCTCCAGCCCGGAATACGTGCAATCGCAAAAATCGGGGTAAACAGTTCCTTCGGAATACCAAGCATCGTATAAACAAATCCACTGTAAAAGTCCACATTCGCACAGACATTCTTAAACAGTTTGCGCTGTTCCATAATCAGTCTGCCAGCAAGGCGCTCTACAAGCTCATACAGGGCAAATTCCTCCATCATTCCCTTCTCCTCTGCAAGTTTCTTGGCAAAACGCTTCAGAATCACTTCACGCGGGTCAGAAAGAGTATAAACAGCATGTCCCATACCATAGATCAGACCGGTATGGTCAAAGGCTTCTTTATTCAGGATCTTATGGAGATACTCCTCCACTACTGCCTCATCCGTCCAGTCTTCCACATGAGCTTTGATGTCATCAAACATATCCTGTACCTTCAGATTGGCACCGCCGTGACGCGGACCTTTCAGAGAACCGATCGAAGCTGCCACAGAGGAATAGGTATCTGTTCCTGAAGACGTCACAACATGGGTGGTAAAGGTAGAGTTGTTACCGCCGCCATGCTCTGCATGAAGCACCAGTGCGATATCCAGAACCTTGGCTTCCAGCTCTGTATACTTGCCATCCGGGCGAAGCATCAGAAGAATGTTTTCCGCCATGGAAAGTCCCTTCTCGGGATTACGGATAAATAAAGTCTCATCCTTGCGGAAATGGCGGTAGGAATGATAAGAATACACAGCAATCAGCGGAAGCTTGGCAATCAGTTCCAGACACTGACGAAGCACATTGCCTGCAGAAATATCTTCCGGATCGGAATCATAGGTGTACAATGTCAGAATACAGCGCTGCATGGAATTCATGATATTGGCATTGGAGGCCTTCATAACTACATCACGTACAAAACGTCCGCTCAGTGTTTCCAGTTCAAACATGACATCGACAAACTGCTTCAGTTCCTCTTCACCTGGAAGTTTTCCGAACAAAAGAAGATAAATGGTTTCCTCAAATCCGAATTTCCTGTCTTTCAGTCCGTCGACCAGATCATAAACATTGTATCCCTGATAATAAAGACTTCCTTCTGCCGGAATCTTACGTCCATTAATCAGGTCATAAGCTGTCACATCCGATACTTCCGTCAGACCGGTAAGAACACCCTTACCTGCAGAGTCACGGAGACCTCTCTTTACATCATATTCGATATAGAGATTCGGATCAATTCGGTGATTCCTCATTAATTCATCCTGAAGTTCCTGCATCGGACGTTTCAGTTCACCCATCTCGTCAATGTTCATCATTTCATTTTCAATCATAATTTCTCCTCCTCCGTCATTTATCCAGAAAGACAGAATTCTGCTCTGAAAGCTTTTTGTATTACTCGAAAGTCCTCTGTTCTCCCCTTGATACAAAAAAACACCTCTTGCGATTCGTCTTCGTAATCGGTGCTATTATCTTCGTTATTCTCTAATATTTTACTATATTACACGAATAAAGTGACAAATGCAATCTTTTTTTTCAAAAACGTGTATAAAAATACCGTTTGTTCCTCATTTAATACAAAACACTGTATAAAATGCTGCCGGTGCACAGGTCATAAATCCCGGACAGTCCGCACATCCGGCAGCTGTTTTCATCAGTTGTCGTTTTCATCAGTTCTCTTTCTCAGACTCTGAATCTTCTAGGAAATCTCCAGAATGCTGCCCGCGGAAAGATAATGGATCTGTGTTCCCATGGCCTCTTTCAGCATCTGATAGGATTCCGTTCCTGTACAGTGGCAGGTATAATACTGACACGAATTCTCCTGAAGCTTCTCTGCCATACTCCGGCAGAACATCTGCTGCTTATTCCTGTCCGGATAAGCATTCATCAGATGCATTCCGCCAATGGCATAATCAATCCCTGCAGGAGCGAACATGGAAGCTTTTTTCAGGATATTCACCATTCCATTATGCGCACAGCCAGCAACCAGCACCATCTTGTCGCCCTCCTTTAAAAGCAGGTTCTGCTCATGCATAAAAAGATCCTGAATCTGATGTCCGTTCATGGATACAAAAAGACGGTCATTTGCCGGAGAATAGCATTCTCTGCCCGTAACCCCTGCAAAAATCTGAATCCCTGCATCCAGCTTATAATCTCCTGTGTGTGTGATCACTCTGGGATGATTGCTCCACTCCGGAGGCAATCCGATATAACGGTTCGTCCCATCCGGATCATGTGCATAGAATTCCCCCAGCGCTTTTTTCTGAATATGTATATCCGCCTGGGAATTTGCCTCCAGAAAGGCACGGATACCGCCTCCATGGTCATAATGGCCGTGAGAAAGAATCGCCACATCCACGCTTCCGATATCAATTCCCAGCTTCTGTGCATTCTGCAGAAATCTTCCATCCTGTCCCATATCAAACAGGATTCTGTGACTTCTTGTCTCAATGTAAAGGCTCAGTCCGTGGCTGCAGACATATTCCTCTGATACAGCCGTGTTTTCCATTAACGTAACAATACGCATGCGACTACTCCCCTTTCACGCTCATGTATAAAACATCCTGCAGGATATTTTCAATGAACCTTAACTTTATCATAACCTCCGGGAAAAAGATTTACAATAGGAAATTGATAAATTTCTGTATATGGTTTATAATGAAACAATCAAGAGGCTTTCCGACAGATGCGCGTCACCATTTGCGGGACGTGCAGATGACGGGAATGAATTTTTAAAGACAATCGAGCACACAATCCCCACAAGGAGGACGAAACACATGGAAACAAAAGATACCAAACCGTGGCTTGACACCTCAGATCCTCAGAAATTTATCAACAACACGGCCAAATTCAATGATCTGATGATGATGTACCGCTGTGCCATCCGCGAAGTACGCACCAAACTCGAAGTCCTGGACGATGAGTTCTCAGTAGAAAATCAGCGTAATCCGATTTCTTTTATCAAAACCCGTATCAAGAAACCGGAGAGTATTTACCGCAAGCTTCAGAAACTTGGCTGTACATTTACTCCGGAAAATATTGTAGAACAGCTTCATGATGTTGCCGGCATCCGTGTTGTATGCGCTTTTGTTGATGATATTTATACCATCGCGGATCTTTTGTCCAGCCAGGACGATATCACGGTACTTCAGGTCAAAGATTACATCAAAAATCCAAAACCCAACGGATACCGCAGCTATCACATGATCATTGAGATTCCTGTATTCTTCTCCAAAGGCAAAACGCCTATGAAGGTGGAAATTCAGATCCGCACCAACGGTATGGACTTCTGGGCAACACTGGAACATCAGCTTCGCTACAAAAAAGGAATTGAACAGATGGAAGGCTACGAGGAAATCAGTAAAGAACTGATGCAGTGTGCAGCTGCGGTCATTGAAATGGATAATGAAATGCAGAATATCAAAAATAAAATCGGAAAATTTCATGATATTTGATGTTTTCTTCGAACGTTCGAATTATTTGTACAAATATGGTGCTGAATTTTTGTGCAATTTAGAATATTTAAAATAATTCAAAACTATGATACAATACGTACAGTTTTTATTCTAAAAACCAATGAATCAAACATAAGAAATTTTGAAAGCTTCCGCGCATTCTTCGCATATCTTGCAGCGCGAATCAATTTCTGGAGAATCTGTACTCCACTCTCCAATGATTAAAATAAAAACTATGAAAGAATCCGATTCTGCAGGCTTCTCCGCCTGCGGCGGATTATTTTGGCAATATAATTCTTCTCCATCGCAGTATGATTCTGCCCGAAGCATTTTCCTATGAGAAAAGTCCCCTTTTGCGTGTATGCCGCAAAAGGGGACTTTTCTGTTATAATCTCACCTGCACTTTTTCCGTATTCCGGACACGGAAGGCACGGGGTGTCATGTGATAATGTCCTTTGAATACCCGGTGAAAATAACTGTTATTTTCATATCCTACCGCAGCAATAATATCATTGATAGGCAGATCCGTGTCACAGATCAGTTCCGCTGCTTTATTCAGGCGTTTGCGCTGCAGCAGTTCCTTGAAATTAAAGCCGGTAGACTTCTTGATCATTTTGCTGAGCATGTGCATGGGAAGATGCAGCTTCTCACACAATTCTGTAAGCGTTGCCGTCCTGTACTGCTGCTCAATATAGTCCAGGGTAGTCATGGTGATCATATTTTCATACTGATTGGGAACACGCATTTCCACATACTGCACGGAATCCAGAAGATATAGAAAAATCAATCCCATTGTCGTCTGATGAATGCGGCTCTGGTCTCCCTGACCTGTTACCAGGGAATAGATGATGTTTTCCAGAAGATTTTGGATCTGAAGAACCTCCGATACTTTGAAATGCAGGTATTCTCCCCGTTCCTCATCCTGTCTCAGCACATTTACCAGAAAGTCCGCAAGAACATTGTTGCTGCCCGCCATACTGTATGCCACATCAAAGAATTCTGGAAGCACCATAAAATTGATAGCAATATCATTCTCTCCTGCCGGAAGAATTTCATGCCTGGTAAACTGATTGAGAAACAACAGTTCCCCCTTCCGGACCACCACCTGCTTCCCGTCAATGATGTTTGTCAGATGCCCTTCACAGACATAAAGAACTTCAATAAAGTTATGCCTGTGCACAGGAAAATGCACAAACCGGGTATGCGTCCGGACTGCTATCAGTTTTCCTTCCTCCAGCATCTTACCGCTGTCTACCGTAAAATCCTTTCCTGATGTGTAAAGATCTTTATCCACTTCTCCCACACCATCCAGAATACGTCGCTCTTCTTCTGTAATTTTCCTGAGATGATCCAATAAAGCCTGCTGCATACTCTTTCTCCTGCCTGATATTTCCTATAAAACCAAACACAATGTCTGCTTTCACATACATCACGAATCATGAAAAGTTGGCTGTTACGTACTTCGTGCTCCCATAAGCACCATATGTATTTATTATAACATGCCTGCATGACAAAATAAATTTCTGTTTGTCAAAACATATCTGACAATTATTTTCTTCTTTGTAAAAAACTTTACATGAGAAAAGAGCGGAACCATGAAGGTTCCGCTCCTGAAATTATTACCTTTAACCGTATCAGACTGAATCTTAGTACAGTTTAGCCATTTCTTCGATGTTATCGGAATTGAACTGCAGAGGCAGACCAAGAACGATTTCTGTACCGCCGTCATCAGCTTCTGTGATGGTGTATTCACCCATATCACCAGCTGTGAAGGTTTCGTCCAGAGCACCTGTGATGTCACCGCTGATCAGAGCGATTGTGGAGTATGCGCTCAGGTTTCCAAGACCAACCATATCCCACAGATAGAAGTACGGGCAGGAATGAGCATCGTCAGCACCTGTGTACTCGATCATTTCGGACGGAAGTCCAAGACCTGTCAGTTTGCATGCAGATTCGTTGTCCTGAAGGTATTTAGCTGCTGCTGCGATACCAACGGTTGTAGGAGCACAGATTACTTTCAGATCCGGATATTTCTCAAGAAGAGCTGCTGTCTGGTCTGTGGATTTCTGCGGTTCGTCATCGCCATATGCAACTTCTACAAGTTCCAGTTTGCTGTATTTCTCATCTTCTTCCATAATCTTCTTCATAGCATCGATCCATGCGTTCTGATTTGCTGCCTGAGAAGTAGCAGAAAGAATTGCCCACTGACCTTCGCCGCCTGCGATATCAAGAACAGCGTCCATCAGAGCCTGTCCTACAGCAACTGTACCAGCCTGGTTTACAAATACCTGACGGCTGTCTTTATTCGGAGCAGAGTCAAAACAGGAAACTTTGATTCCTTCGTCCATAGCTTCTTCCAGTTTTGCCTGAAGAGCGTTTACGTCGTTTGCAGAGATGCAGATTGCATCGAAATCCTGAGAAATCAGGTTATCCAGAGCTTTGATCTGAGCGTCTGCTGTAGCTGCTTCCGGATAAACTTTCTCTACTGTGCCGCCTTCAGCGGTTACAGTTTCTTCGAAAGCATCTGCTGCGATTTCGAAGAATGCGTTACCAGCGGATTTTGCAACCAGAGCGATTTTCATTCCGTCTGCTGTTCCTGCAAATACAGGGCTGACAGATCCCAGGATCATGGTTCCGCAAAGAACTGCGCTTACTAATTTTTTGTTCATGTTTTTTTCCTCCCTTGGAATATAGTTTATTTGCAACTGCTACCCCCATACAGGTATACAGCTACTATCTGAAATAATGGAATTCTGATTATTCCAACTTTAACTGTTTAATATCACTCTTTAATAATAAAACATTTTTTATTTTTTTACAACTCTTTTTATCTGTCCGATAATATTCGGAAGTGCTACTGCTGCAATCAGAAGTACACCGAGAATCAGAAGAATCACCTGCGCGTGAACATTTTTCTGTCCAAGACCTACACGGAGGCAGACAATGATAAATGCGGAAATAATACCGCCTGCCAGGTTACCTTTACCGCCTGTAGAGGAAATACCTCCAAATACTGCCATGGCAATGGCATCCATCTCAAATCCGTTTCCTGTCGTTGTGTTTGCTCCATAAGAAGTAGACACCAGGAACAGAGAACAGAGACCAGCCATCGTTCCCATCACGGTATAGATGATCAGTCGAATCTTCTGTACATGAATACCGGAATAATAAGCTGTCAGACGATTGGTTCCGATCGCATATACACGACGTCCGAAAGTGCTTTTGCCAAGAACTACTGCAAAAACAACAGACAGGATCACTACCAGAAACAGAATATAGGGAACACTTCCCACTTTGCCGCCCAACAGACGGAAACCATCTGTATTGGTTGCAGAAATACTTCCGCCGCTTCCAAGAACGATTTCCGCGATTCCACGGAAGATAATCTGTGTTGCAAGTGTTACAATCATCGGAGGAAGCTCTTCAAATCTTGTCAGAATAAATCCATTTACCAGTCCGCAAAGAGTACCTACCACAAGACCGGTCAGGACAACTACGATAAACGGTGCTCCTGTATTGCAGACAATACAGCTCATGGTTGCGGAAAGACATACGATAGAACCTACGGAAATATCAATTTCTCCCAGCACCAGAATATATGCCATAGGAAGCATCAGGAATACTTCTGCCAGATAAATCGGCATCTGGCGAAGCAGGCTTTTCAAATTGTAAAACTCAGAAAAAACCGCACAGAAAATATTCACCAGGACAAAGAGCACAACCAGAATACCTTCCCAGCTGAGAATCATCTTTTTGATGGGAGCTTCCGGCACGTTATTAATACTTCTTCCAGATTTTCCAGCCATGATTACATCTCCCTTCCTTTTAATGCATTTCTGTCCGCTACCCTCTGAAGGACAACGTTTACAACAACTACGACCAGAATCAGGATACCTTTGATGGTATTCTGCCACAGAGCATCAAATCCAACCAGCGGAAGTGCTTTCGCGATAGTAGCCAGAATCAGAGAACCAAGCAAAGCTCCGATTACTGTACCGCGTCCGCCGCTCATGCTGACACCGCCGATTACACAGGCAGCAATGACATCCATTTCTCCGCCCTGCTGCATATCCGGCATGGCAGATGCATAAATGGAAACCTGAAGAGCTCCGCCGAGACCTGCCAGAAATCCCATGATCACATAAACCAGCATCTTGATATTTTTTACATTGATACCGGAAACCTCTGCAGCATTTGCATTGCTTCCTACTGCATAAATCTTACGGCCGGTTCTTGTCCATTTCATAAAGACAAAGAAAACCACATAGCAGAGAATGATGACCCAGATTACACAGTTGAGGCCAAGAAGTTTTGATGTTGCAAAATTTTTAAAAGTTCCAAGTGCTTTTGCACTTGCCCATTCACCGCCATTGGATACCAGATATCCCATTGCGCGGTAAATATACATGAAGCCCATCGTTGCGATGATCGGCGGAACATCTGCACGGGAGATCACAAGACCTATTACAAGTCCGCATGCAGTACCGATCAGAAGTGCGATTGCAAAAGCCAGTACAGGGCTGGTAATATACTCATATTTCAGAAGCATACCAATGGACATACCTGACAGCGCCAGTGTAGACATAATTGAGATATCAATACCGCCTACCAGCATAACACACAGCATACCAAGAGACATTACCATGGTTACTGCATTGTTTTTCAGCATATCCATCAGTGATTTCGGTGTCAGGAAAGAAGGACTGACAACCGTAATTGCCGCAAACATAATAATCAGGATAACGGCAAGCAGGGCTTCACGAGAGCCTGTAATTTTTTTGAAAACGGATTTCTTTTCCATTATTTAGCCCCCTTTCCGTTTGTCGTACCTTTTTCCATTGCCAGTTCCAGAATTCTCTCCTGAGTTGCTTCCTCACGGGAAAGTTCACCGGTCTTGCGGCCGTTGCACATAACAATGATTCTGTCTGACATACCAAGAATCTCCGGCATTTCCGAAGAAATCAGGATAATCGCATATCCTTTCAGTGCCAGCTCACCCATGATGCCATAGATTTCTGCTTTTGCACCTACGTCAACACCCTTTGTAGGTTCATCCATGATAACCACTTTCATTTCCTGGCTCAGTGCCTTGGCAACTACAACCTTCTGCTGGTTACCGCCGGAAAGAGAGCTTGCCGGCTGGAAAATATCCACAGCCTTGGTATCTACATCTTCCAGAAGTTTCTTTGCCAGTTCACGTTCTGTCTTTTCATCATTGAAACCTTTTTTTGCATATTTGCTGATGGTTGGAAGTGTTACATTTCTTCCCAGTCCCCAGCTCATGATCAGGCCTTCCTTCTGACGATCCTCCGGAAGAAGGATAATACCTTTTTCCATTGCCTCAGACGGCTGTTTGATACAGACCTCTTCTCCTTCCAGATATACTTTTCCGGAATCTGCTCTTGTAATTCCGCAGATACTTTCTACAACTTCTGTACGTCCTGCACCTACAAGTCCTGTCAGACCCACAATCTCGCCTGCACGAACATCAAAAGAAACGTCTTTATAAAAACCGGTTCTGGAAAGATGTTCCACACGAAGCATTTCCTTACCCGGTTTTACTTCCGGTTTCGGGAACAGATCCTTGATCTCACGTCCTACCATGGCTTTGATCAGGTCTGCATTTGTAATACCGTTTACATCATAAGTTCCGATATACTGAGAATCACGGAATACGGTAACTCGGCTTGCCAGACGATACATATCCTCAAAACGATGGGAAATGAAGATGATGGATACTCCATCTGCTTTTAATTTATCAACAATCCGATACAGTTCTTCCGACTCTCTTCTGGTAAGTGCAGCTGTCGGCTCATCCAGAATAATAATCTTTGCATGAGTAGAAAGCGCTTTTGCAATTTCCACCATCTGCTGCTGTGCCACACTTAAGGTACCCATTTCTGCAGTTGCAGTAAAATCTGCATTTAATTCTTTCAGAAGCTTATTGGCTTCATCATTCATGGCTTTCCACTGGATCATTTTATGTTTAATGATCTCGTGACCCATAAAGATATTCTCTGCAACAGTCAGATGCGGATAAGATGTGGGATGCTGGTAAACGGCTGCAATACCTGCTGCCTGGGCATCTTTCGGTCCCTTGAAATCCACTTTCTGTCCATACAGAAACATTTCGCCTTCTTCAGCCTTATGTACACCAGTGATTACCTTGATAAAGGTAGATTTGCCGGCACCATTCTCGCCCATCAGTGCATGTACTTCACCAGGCTTTAACTGAAACTGTACATTGTTCAGTGCCTTGACACCCGGAAAGATCTTGGTGATGCCTTTTAACTCAAGAACATATTCAGACACGGCTTTTTCTCCTCCCTTGCATACTGCTTTTTTATTCTTCCTTATTGTAGCATTGGTATATTTTTTTTTAAATGGGAATATTTTTTGAATCAGGGTAAAATTTTCTCTTTTTTATGCACAAAAAATGAAAGTATTTTTCTCGTATTTATAGGCAATTTATGCTAAAATAAACGGAGAAGCAACTGGATGACCGTTATTTTTATTCAATCATATTTTTAAATGGTCTGCACGGATTCAAAGGAGAAAGGAATGAAACTATTAATTGTTGACGATGAGGAACTGACACGCACCGGTGTCATCTCTTCCATAAACTGGGAGGACCTTGGAATTAATGAGGTTCTGCAGGCAGATGACGGGATCCACGGACTGGAAACCGCCCGTCTTTTTCACCCGGAAATCATCCTGTGTGATGTACGCATGCCGCGAATGGACGGCATCACCATGCTGGAACAGATCGAACAGATTCTGCCGGACACCGTATTCATTTTTATGAGCGGTTATTCCGACAAGGAATATCTCAAAGCAGCCATCAAACTGAAAGCTGTCAACTATATTGAAAAACCTCTCGATCCACAGGAAATCCGTGATGCCGTTGCGGAAGCGAGAACACTCTGTCTGCAGAAAGCGCACTCCCGCAGGGCGGAAACTCTTCATTCCATGGAAAATGCCTCCAGACTGGCCCTTCAGCTTACGATACCCTACGATGCGGATAATACCCTGCTCAGAGAATTCAGCCGTGAGATGTCTCCTCCCATAACCAGCGGAACCTGTTTCACTGCTTTTATCGTGAAACATGATGTCTCTCTGGAACCGGCACAGAATTCTGTCAGCGGTATCTGTCAGGAACTGAACCATTTTCTGAAACCGCACCACATGAACTGTATCTGTGTTGAAAAGCGGGTGCAGTATCTGGTGTATTTCATTTATGGTACTTCGGCTCCGTCACCGTCTTTTATTCAGAAAATCGGAAACTTTTTGAGCCAGCACCACAGTATTCTCGGAAAACATTTTATTGCAGCCGGTGACACAGTAACAGGAATCTCCAAAGCTTACCACTCGTACGAATCTGCAGTCATTCTGCTTCAGAGCAGTTTTTTCTTTCCGGAAAATACGATGCTCACTTCCGCCATTTTTGACGAAACCACACAACAGGAAAACTCTTATCCGCAGGCTCCCGACGCTGCCCTTACGGAAGCACTCGCATCCATGGATCAGGCTGCTGCGGACCATCTGCTGAAAGTAATAGAAAAACACTTTACCAGAAATCATGCCCTGCTTCCCAATCAGGTCAGAGATCTGTATTACAAATTATTTCTTACGCTTGAGGATGCCCGCCGTCAGCGCAAACTCACTGACTCCGCATCATCTATGCAGGAAAATATCTCTGATACCATGGAACAGTGCTTTACCTTCCGCGAACTTCATCATGTACTGGAAGAAAAACTGGAAAAGTTCTTTCATGATGCGCAGAATGCTTCCGAAGAGAACCATACCATTTTCCTGATCAAGGATTACATCAGCAGGCATTATATGAATGAAACGCTCTCTGTCCGGGATATCAGCGCCCATGTTTTTCTGTCCACTTCCTATGTATGTACTTTTTTCAAAAACGAAACCGGACAGACATTGAACCAGTACCTGACGGAATACCGCATGGAACGCGCCAAACAGCTTCTGGGGGATTCCCGATACAAAATCACAGAGATTTCCTCCAGAGTCGGTTACAGTGATGGAAATTACTTCGGGAAAAGTTTCCGCAAATACACCGGACTTTCTCCGTCAGAATACAGGGAGAAACTACTATCATGAAGACATGTTACCGCAGACTCCGGCAGTTTTACGGTGACCTGAGCCTGCAGTCCAAATTCACTCTTGCACTCATGGTTACCGTTACCGTACCGGTACTGATGATTGGAATCTTCTTTTACAACAGACTGTACGATATGGTGGTTTCCTATACGATCCGTCAGGAACAGGATGCCTCCGCAAAAACTTCTCCAATGATCGAAGACATGGTACAGGAGATTATGGATACTTATACCGGAATTTCCGATCAGCCTTTCTTCCAGACGCTGTTTCACCAGCCGGTCAATTCTACCTTATCTGAGCTGGCCGAATCCCCGGAAGCAGAGAAGTTTGTACAGTATCTGAACGAGACAGTCAGCAAAGAGAATATTTCCGATTTTCGAATTTATCTGGATTTTCCTGAAGATATGCAGCGTTTGGCCGACAGCCCCATGGAAGAGTATTTCGCCTCCATTCAGGACATTCGCGGAACCTACTGGCATGGAATTTTTCAGGGTTCCAATATTACGGAACTTTTCTGTCCGTCCTTTTACCTTGGAACGCAGGAACAGAAACAATACGGCGATATGGCCTATATCCGGCAGCTTTCTCTTTATTATCAGGGACAGCCATATCGGGCTTATGCAGCAGTGTATTACTCTTCCGAACCACTGAAAGATGTATTATCCAAAAATCTCTCTCTGGACGGCAGCGTTTCCTACATTATTAACGAACGCAATGCGCTGGTAGCTTCTTCCAATAACTCTTTGTCGGGAATCTACTGGCTGAATTATGAAGACATTGAAAAATCTGTCATGTCTTCCAATAATTTCATTGAGCGGACCATTCTGGACAATAAGATTTATGCGGGCTTTTACCGGATTTCCCAGCCCGGCTGGTTTATGGTAACTGTGCTTCCTTCCAGACCTCTGCTCAATCAGAGCGGATTATTGATGCTTCAGTATGTATTGTTTTACATTCTGTTTCTGCTTCTGGCTCTTTTTCTGGCAAACTCACTGGCGCGCTCCATTACCAACCGTATTTCTTCTGTCATCCGTCAGATGAGCCAGGTCAGGAAGGGGTCGCTTCTTCCCATGGACAGTCCCATCTACCACGATGAAGTTGGTGATTTGATTGATACTTACAACTATATGACCCGGAAAATGGATAAACTGATTGCGGATCAGGGCAAAGCAGCCGAAGATCTCCGTATTGCAGAATTCAATTCTCTGCAAGCACAGATCAATCCTCATTTTCTTTATAATACTATGGATATGATCAACTGGCTTGCCCAGCAGGGACGTAATGCCGAGGTTATTGATGCCGTACAAAATCTATCTAGATTCTACAAACTTACCCTCAGCAGGAAACAGAGTATCAGTACCATTGCCCAGGAAGAAGCGCATGTTTCCATTTATGTTCACCTGCAGAACATGCGGTTTCACGACAGTATTTCTTTCGTGTCGGATATTCCTGATGAACTCATGGATTATCCGATCCCCAAACTGACACTGCAGCCGGTCATCGAAAATGCCATTCTCCACGGCATTCTGGAAACCGAAAATAAATCCGGTACAATCGTACTTACCGGATGGATGGAGAACGAAGATATTGTCCTTCTGATTTCTGATGATGGTGTCGGCATTCCTCCGGAAAAACTGAAAACAATTCTTACCGGAAATGGTACCGGATCTTCCGGCGGCAATCACATTGCCGTCTACAACACGCACCGGAGGCTTCAGATTCTCTATGGATCCGAATATGGCCTTACCTACTCCAGTGAACCGGGAAAAGGAACGGAAGTACAGATCCGGCTTCCTGCCCGGAAAGAATACGAAAGTCCTTTTGTGTACCAGACACTTGTCAGTGAAATCCGCCTGGACAGAGCTCTGCAGCTCCTTGCAAAACCGGAAATGAACCTTTATCAGATTGCCGAAGAATGCGGCTATACGGATGCGGAAAACTTTTTTGAAGAATTTCAACGAAGATTTCAGATATCCCCTACGGAATACAGAAAACGTTTTCTATGATTCCAGGTCAGGATTAAACACGCTCAAGTGCATCGAAAAATAAATGATTAGTTATATCACGCAGAATGAT
Source organism: uncultured Blautia sp. (assembly GCA_945864225.1). Taxonomy (GTDB): domain Bacteria; phylum Bacillota; class Clostridia; order Lachnospirales; family Lachnospiraceae; genus Blautia_A. The sequence continues at coordinate 19,047 of CAMBAL010000032.1, forward strand.
TTTCTCATATACAAGGTGGAGGAATGAGGTGATGCGTGGCATCATCGATTGACGACAACGAAGCAGACAAGAAATCAGATAAGGAGACAGATATGAATACAGAACCACAGATTTTAATGTATAACTTTCAAGAGGAGAAACGTACGCACCTGATCCGGCAGTATTTAAACAGAGCCGGTATCGGAATAAGAGTCGTTCAGACACCGGAATTCCTGGAAAGCCTTGGATACCTTTTCGGACTTCCCGGTTTTTCACGGAACCCTCAGTTTAACATGGGGAATAACTTTTCAGATGAAATGATCGTACTGAAAGATTTCTCCAGGGAACAGCTGGACAGCTTTCTTGCATTTTTCCGTCAGAACGGTCTGAAATCCGTTTCTCTCAAAGCAGTCCTGACCCCTGTCACACAGCACTGGACTTCCATGCAGCTTTATGAAGAACTCAGGAAAGAACATGAAGCCATGCAACGTCCAAAAAAATAGGCTGATAACTTTTTTTGGGGTCACCTTTTTATATTACAGGAAAATGTAATGCACTTTCCAGTAATATAAAAAAAATGCAATCATTTTCTCTGATCGTATCCTCTGCGCATCTATACAAAAAGCCGATGCATCCGGATATCCGGTGCATCGGCTCTTTTCATGGCCTGATCAGCCAAATTTTCTTTTTTACAGATTATTCAGCGATATCTGCATACATGAAGTACCAGTATCCTGTCGGGGAATGCCACATTCCTTCAATCTTGCTGCTCTGCAGCCAGAAGTCATTGTAGTATGCCAGCGGACAGCATGCGGAATCTTCCATCATGATATCTTCTGCTTCATGAAGAGCGGCAGAACGCTCTGCGGCATCTGTAGAAGCTCTGGATGTGTCAATCGCTGCATCAAATGCTTCGCTGGAGTATTTTCCATCGTTGTTTCCGTTGGTGGAATAGAAAAGCTCTAACTGGTTAGAAGGATCTTTGTAGTCTCCAACCCATCCGTTACGTGCGATCTCGAAATCACCGTTACGTCTCATAGGTGTGAAGCTGGACCATTCTACGATTTCTACTTCCAGAGTAACACCGATTTCTTTCCAAGCCTGCTGCAGATATTCTGCAACTACTTTGTGATAACCGGCATCATTGGTGATGTAGTGAAGAACCGGAAGGCCTTCGCCATTCGGATAACCTGCTTCTTCCAGAGCTGCAAGTGCGCCGTCGATATCAGCAGTTGTGCTCATATATGGCTCGCCGTTGTTTGCATTGCTGTAGAATTCAGAACCGTCGGTATCCTGCCAGCCAGGTCCCATGAAGTTCGGTGCTGCTGTATAAGTACCCTGCATCAGAGTATTGGCAACATGTTCTCTGTCAATCGCAAGGTTCAGAGCTTTACGAACAAGGGAGTTGTTCAGAGGTTCAACCTGTGTATTGTAGGAAATGTAGTAAGTACCGATGATCGGATCTACATAGAATTCCTCATTGTCCTGTAAGGACGGGATTTCTTCTGTAGGAACATCTTTGATCATCAGAACTTCACCGTTCTGGTATGCGCTGTATGCAGCATTGGAGTCCTCGATCAGGTTCCATTTGATGCTGCCGAGTTTGATAGCGTCTGCATTCCAGTAGTACGGATTCTTGGTCATGGTAATATGGGAGCTCGGTACCCACTCACTGATGTAGAACGGTCCGTTACATACATAGGTGGAAGGCTCGATTGCCCATGCATCGCCGTTTGCTTCAACAGTTGCCTGCTGAACCGGGCTTAATGTAGCAAATGCTGCAAGTCCGTCAAAATAAGTACACGGAGAGCTGAGTTTTACTTCCAGAGTCTTGTCATCCGGTGCTGTTACTGCAAGTGCATCAAGGTCACCCTCGATTGCTGCGTCATAGCCTTCTACCATACCCAGAACAGTTTCTGCATAAGGAGCTGCTACGTTCGGATCACATACACGTTTCCAGCTGTAAACGAAATCGTTTGCTGTAAGGTCGGATCCATCGGACCATTTCAGTCCGTCACGAAGATGGAATGTCCATGTTAATCCATCTTCAGATGTTTCCCAGGTTTCAGCCTGACCAGGTGCGATGTTGCCGTCCTGATCATAGGTCAGAAGACATTCAAATGCATGAAGGATCATGTTACCGCCGTCTACTGCGCTGTTCAGTGCCGGATCGATTGTTTCCGGGTTCGGGCCTACCTGTACGGAAAGCTCTTTTCCTTCTGTTTCTTCAGCTGCTACAGTCATAACTGTTCCGCTCATCATGGTAACAGTCATCATCGCTGCAAGAAGAACGCTGAAAATTCTCTTCTTCATCTTATTCCTCCTATAGGATAGATTATTTATGTCATCAGCTGCACTTAGCTGGTGCATACACAGGGATTACAGGAACTTTTCTTTCTGTTCCCATGTTTATGAATATATGAACTATATCATTATTTCAGAAATTTGTCCATATTTTTGTGCGGATTGACGTTCGGATTTCTGTTTTTTACAAATCCTCCGTCATCATTATAGGCAAAATACCCATTTACTTAATTCAATTTGTCCAGATTATGGCAGGCCGCATAATGTCCTTTGCTGACCTCACGCCACTGCGGTACTTCTGCCGCACACTGTTCTGTCGCGTACGGACATCTGGTGCGGAAACGGCATCCGGATGGCGGATTCAGCGGACTCGGAACATCCCCTTCCAGGACAATACGCTTGTTTGCTCTTGCAGTTTCTGGATCTGCGATCGGAATCGCTGAAATCAGGCTTCTGGTATATGGATGAACATTGTGGAAGATCAGTTCATAACTGTCTGCCAGTTCCACCAGTTTTCCAAGATACATAACACCGATACGGTTGGAAATATGTTTCACTACCGAAAGGTCATGGGCAATGAACAGATAGGTCAGTCCCATCTCTGCCTGAAGATCTTCAAACATATTGACCACCTGTGCCTGAATGGATACGTCCAGAGCGGAAATCGGCTCATCACAGACAATGAATTTCGGGTCTACTGCCAGAGCACGGGCAATTCCCACACGCTGACGCTGTCCTCCGGAAAACTCGTGGGGATAACGGTTGGCATGCTCGGAGTTCAGTCCCACACACTCCAGAAGATGCTGTACCTTATCGTAACGCTCCTTCTTATTTGCAGCCAGATGATGAATATCAATGCCCTCTCCTACGATATCCGCTACCGTCATTCGGGGGTCCAGACTTGCATACGGATCCTGAAATACAATCTGCATTTCCCGGCGGTAGGGTTTCATATCCACAGCTGTTTTTGTACCAAATTTCGGTTTGCCCTGTTCCATGATGTCATTACCGTTTTCATCTTTCAGAGCAACATTGCCGCTGTCAAATAACACTTTGTCATTGTAGATAATACGGCCTTTGGTCGGTTCGTAAAGACGGAGAATCGAACGGCCGGTCGTTGTCTTGCCGCAGCCGGACTCTCCTACCAGCCCAAGAGTTTCTCCCTTGTTGATAAAGAAGGAAACATCATCGACCGCCTGTACATATTTTTTCTTTTTACCATATCCTCCTGCCGGAAAATACTGGTAGAGGTGTTCCACCTTCAGTAATTTATCACTCATTACTTATTTCCTCCTTCCAGTTCCGCTTTCTGATTCATCCAGCATGAAGAATAATGAACATCACTGAAATGCATAACCGGAGCTTTCTCTCTCAGACAGATTTTCATACATTTATCGCATCTTGAAGCAAACGGACATCCTTTCGGCGGATTCAGCATATCCACCGGTGTTCCTTCGATGGGAACCAGACGTTCATGTTCTTTGCTGTCCATTCTCGGGATGCTTCGGATCAGACCCTTGGTATATTCATGCTTCGGACGATAGAAAATATCATCTGTCGTACCATATTCCACGATATTTCCAGCATACATGACCGCAATATGGTCACACATACTTGCAACCACGCCAAGGTCATGAGTGATCATCATGATCGCCATTCCCAGTTTGTCCTTCAGTTCCATCATCAGTTCCAGGATCTGTGCCTGAATCGTCACATCCAGAGCTGTCGTCGGTTCATCCGCGATCAGAAGCTTGGGTTCACATGCAAGTGCGATCGCGATCATAATGCGCTGACGCATACCGCCGGAAAGTTCATGCGGATACTGTTTCAGACGTTTCTGCGGCTCATTGATTCCTACCAGTTCCAGAAGTTCCACTGCTCTTGCCTGGATTTCCGCCTTGCTCTTATCGGTATGCAGTTTCAGCACTTCCCGAATCTGATTACCGATGGTATAAACCGGATTCAGACTGGTCATGGGATCCTGGAAAATAATGGAAACTTCTTTTCCGCGGATTTTCCGCATCTCCTTTTCTGTCATATCATTGATGCGGTGTCCGTTAAAATCAAGAGTTCCTCCCAGAAGCTTTCCGGGATGAGCAGTCAGCCCCATCAGACTGTAGGCGGTTACCGATTTACCGGAACCACTCTCACCTACAATACCAAGAACTTCTCCTTCTTTTATATGAAATGTGACATCATTCAAAGCCTTGACTTCTCCTGCCGGTGTGAAGAAGGAGAGTCTCTCATGTTCAATACTTACCAAATAATCACTCATCAGATTTGTCTCCTCTCTAATTCTTCATCTTCGGGTCAAATGCATCACGAAGACCATCTCCCAGCAGGTTAAAGCTCAGAATGATCAGACTGATCAGCAATGCCGGAATAAACAACAGGTACGGATAAGTATTCAGACCGTTGATGGCATCACTGGCAAGACTTCCAAGAGAAGGCATCGGCACGGCAACACCAAGTCCCAGGAAGCTTAAGAAACTCTCAGTAAAAATAGAAGACGGGATCTGCAGTGTTGTTGTTACGATCAGAGTTCCGATACAGTTGGTAAGCAGATGTTTTTTGATAATTCTGCCTGCAGATGCACCAAGAGCTCTGGCTGCTGTTACATATTCACTTTCTTTCAGCATCAGGATCTGGCTGCGGACCATACGGGCCATTCCACCCCAGTACAGAAGCGCAAATACGATGAAAATACTGATCAGGTTACGTCCCAGTATCTGAATCCATCCGAATCCGGGAACCGTGGAAAGACGTTCCAGCGGATCTTTCAGTGCAAAAGATAACAGTACGATCAGAAGAACATCCGGTATGGTATAAATGATATCCACGACTCGCATCATCAGAATATCCACCCATCCGCCGCAGAATGCAGCAATGGAACCAAATACGGAACCAACTACCAGAATGATCACAGCAGCTACCAGACCGACAATCAGGGAAACACGACTTCCCATCATAACACGGATCGCATAGTCACGTCCCATTTTGTCTGTACCGAGAATATGCGGAAATACATGCTCTCCTGCTTCTTTTCTTTCAAGCTCTGCTGCTGAATACGTCATCGGTGCCAGATTCTCACTGCCTTTGATCTGCTCTTCATAAGTATACGGATAAAATGACGGTACGATAAACGCACAGATCATGATCAGAACAATCACTGCCAGACTGACCATGGCAATTTTATTTTTGCGCAGACGGCGCATACCATCTTTCCAGAAGCTGACGCTGTCACGCATGACTACAAGATTTTCTTTTTCTTCGTCGGAAGCGGGCAGGAAATCATCCAAATCCAACTGCATATTTAACGGATTTTCTTTCATTTGTCCTCTCCTCCTATTTCAGTTTGATACGCGGGTCTACCAGTTTGTAGACAATATCCACAACAACATTCATCAGTACCATCAGTGTTGCCAGGAAAATAGTCGTTCCCATGATAACCGTATAATCACGGTTTGTAATGGAACTGATAAATTCTCTTCCAAGACCAGGAATAGAGAAGATTTTCTCAACGATAAAGCTTCCTGATACTGTGTAGGCCAGCAATGGTCCCAGGTAGGTAACAACCGGAAGGATTGCATTCCTCAGCGCATGCTTGAACAGACATACAAACTGGCTTAAACCTTTTGCTTTGGAGGTACGCATATAATCCTGTCCCAGTACATCCAGCATGGAAGAACGCATCAGACGGGTAATATAAGCAGTCGGATAAAATGCCAGTGCAATGATCGGCATAATATAATGTTTCCAGGTTCCCAGTCCCAGAGTAGGCAGCCATCCCAGTTTGACACCCAGGGTATACATCAATAATGTACAGATCACAAAACTGGGGACTGCAATTCCGCAGGTGGCGATCACTATGATAATATTATCTGTCACCTTTCCCCTGTGCAGAGCCGACACACATCCCAGCGGTACTCCCACGAAAAATGCCACCAGAACGGCAAGTCCGCCGATTTTGGCAGAGACCGGGAATTTGGATGTAATAATGGAGGAAACGGTACGTCCTCTCTGTTTCAGACTGTCTCCAAAATCTCCATGAAGCGCATCCTTCATATAAGTGATGTACTGTTCATGCAGAGGTTTGTCCAGACCATACTTTGCTTCCAAAGCTTCCAAAGCTTTGGGGCTTACTGCCTTTTCTGACAAGAATGGTCCGCCGGGAACCAGATTCATCAGGAAAAAGGTCAGTGTGGCAACCAGCCAGATTGTTACTACTGCCATCCCAAGGCGTTTTGCAATATACTTTGCCATAATACAATCTCCTTTTTCTTTTGACCTAAAAAAACTGACAGTATACGACTATCAGTCTCTACGTCCGGTTAATGTAAAGTGTTACTTTAATAAAAAACTAATGTGTTTATTTTAGACAATTTTTTTTCGTGTGTCAATCTGTTTTAACTCTATTTCAGAAATCATCTGCAAATTTCGTCATATTTCACTATTTTCGGCATTTCTCCGCAGCCTGCCCTCTAACGTAAAACAGGAGCCTGTATATAAGGCTCCTGCTTCTGTGAATATGTGTATATAAAGATAGGTTAGAAGGCTTATGATGTTTCAGAGTAAAACCGTTCCATTACGGCTTCACTGTTATCTCTTGGAAAGTACTTCCTCTTCGTATTTCTCAACTTCTTCAAACCACTGGAATCCTGCAGGCACACCGCATTCTTCGCAGTAATAATCCCATACATCTCCGAACGGGAAGGTCTTTACTTCTTCCTGAACGGTCATCAGCTTGGTCAGGTTGTTGGACTCCTGAAGTGCTTTCATTTCTGCGTTCGGCTGAAGAAGTGCGAACAGCAGGGATTTCTGCATATTTCTCAGACCGGTTGTCCATGCAGAAATACGGTTGATACTTGCATCAAAGTAATCCAGTGCGATATAAACACGATCCAGAGCATCGTTTCTTACGATTTCTTTTGCAATTTCTCTTGTCTCATCATCAAAGAGAACTACATGGTCAGAATCCCAGCGAACCGGACGTGTTACATGCAGAGCCAGTTCCGGGAAGAAGCACAGCAGAGAAGAGATCTTATCAGAAACAACTTCTGTCGGATGATAATGACCATTGTCCATCAGAGGAAGGCATTTATCTTTGTGTGCTGCTGCGAAGGAAAGAGCAAATTCTGCGCTTCCTGCTGTATAGGATTCTACACCGATACCGAAAACCTTGGACTCTACGCACGGTTTTACAAGATTGGTATCAAACGGCTCGGAAAGGATTTCCTCGATGGATTCTTTATAACGCATTCTCGGTCCAAGTCTGTCGCCAGGAATATCTTTGTATCCGTCACCGGTCCAGATATTCATAACACATGGAATACCGGTCTCTTCAGCAAAATACTGGGAAATACGGATGCAGGCTTTGCCATGTTCGATCCAGAATTTTCTGGTTTCTTCATCCGGGCTTGACAGAGTCAGACCATCTTTCACCTTCGGGCTGGAGAAGAAAGTCGGATTGAAATCAAGACCCATACCTCTTTCTTTTGCAAATTCTACCCATTTTTTGAAATGTTTCGGCTCCAGTTTATCTCTGTCGACCCACTCACCATCCTCAAAAATAGCGTAGCATGCATGAACATTGATTTTTTTCTTACCTGGTGCAAGAGACATTACCTTGTCCATATCTGCCATCAGCTGTTCCGGTGTGGTAGCTTTTCCCGGATAATTACCGGTAGTCTGGATACCGCCTGTCAGAGGACCATCCTGGTCAAATCCCTTTACGTCGTCTCCCTGCCAGCAATGCAGAGAAACAGGAACGTTTTTCAGAATTTCCACAGCCTTGTCTGTATCAACGCCAATGGCTGCATATCTGGCTTTGGCTTCTTCGTATCTTTCTTTAACTGTCATTCTTGTTTCCTCCTGTTCATTTGAATATAGGAAAGCAGATGTATGTAGTCTGCTTTCCTGTTTATACAGAAAAGCAGATATTTTTCACTCCGCTTTTCTGTTATTTCCTGTCAATCCGAATCATTCCGGTTTGTAAATCTTGATACCAAAGGATTCATGAATCATGGTACGTGCTTCTTCAATACTATGGAATTCTCCGGCTTTCAGCATCTGGGCAGTAATATTACCGATTGCAGTTGCTTCTCCAGGGCCTGCATGCACTTCTTTGCCGGTAGCTTTGGCTGTCAGTTCATTCAGATAGCCTGCATTGGAACCGCCGCCTACTACATGAATACGGCTGTAGGTTCTGCCTGTCATTTCTTCCAGTTCTTTTGCAGTTTTCGCATAGCATTCTGCAAGGCTGGTGTAAATAACAGTTGCGATCTCACCCATTGTCTCCGGAACCGGCTGTCCTGTTCTGCGGCAGTAATCTTTGACTTCTTCTGTCATGTTTTCCGGAGAAAGGAAGCATTCATCATTTGCATCTACTCTGGACGGGAAATCTTTGGCCTCTTCAGCCATGGAGCAGATTTCCGCAAAACTGTACATATCGTTGACTTCATGACGTACGGACCTGTCTCTTATACACATCTCCGAGCCCACGAGACCGTACTAGATCTC
>CAMBAL010000033.1 GCA_945864225.1 uncultured Blautia sp.
ACACAAGGAGTATCGTCGGCAGCGTCAGATGTGTATAAGAGACAGACATAATCCTTTGAATCTGCTACAATAATCCCGATTCCAATATGTGATGTATAAAATATGGACAGGAAGAGCCGGATCCTGTAATGCAAAGGAGATATTGTGAACGAAATAAAAAACGAACTAAAAAAAGAACCGATGACTGCAGTGATGCTGATTCTGAATTTACTGGTTTTTCTCGTGGTAGAAATTACCGGGGGCAGTCAGGATATCGGGCATATGCTGGAATGCGGTGCTGCTTATACTCCGCTTATTCTTGAGCAGGGACAATGGTACCGGATTTTTACCTGTATGTTTCTGCATTTTGGTATGGAGCATCTTGCCAATAATATGCTGGTACTGTTTGTACTTGGAGGAAGACTGGAACGTACAGTGGGGAAAATAAAATTCCTGCTCATCTATCTTATTGGAGGCATGGCAGGAAATGTTCTGTCATTGATACTGGATATGAAATCTATGGATTTTGCAGTTTCTGCCGGAGCTTCCGGAGCGGTCTTTGCGGTGATGGGAGCCATGATCTATGTACTTCTGCGCAGTAAAGGGCGTGTAGAAGATATTACTGTCCGTCAGATGGTGATCATGGCTGCCTTTTCCTTATACTTTGGCTTAACCAGCAGCGGTGTGGACAATGCTGCCCACATTGGAGGTATGTTCAGCGGTTTTGTACTCGCTGTTATCCTGTATCATCCAAGAAAAATACGAACTTCAGTGCCCTGATCGGGGACACTGCTGATTTCCAGATGACCGCCATGTGCTTCGATGATCTGTCGTGTGATTGGGAGCCCAAGCCCTGTGCCGCCGGATTTGAATGTAACAAAGGGGGTAAAGATGTCCGGCTGCTGCGAGTGAGTGATTCCACAGCCGTTATCACATATGGAGATACGTATGCCATCCGGCAGTATATTTGCCTGTACTTTGATCTTTCCCTGGGGATGAGAAATTGCTTCCTGAGCATTGCGCAGGAGATTCAGCAGCGCCTGGCGCATTTTTGTCCGGTCAAGAGGAATCGTGGGCAGATGAGAAGGGATGTCTGTTTCCAGTGTGATTCCCAGATATTCCAGAGCCGGTCTGCAGGAAGCCAGAAAGGAACTCAGAAAAGAGTACAGTTCTGTCGGACACAGAGTCAGTTTTCCGGCATTATTGTAATCAGACAATTCATTTAGCAGTTCTTTGATATATTCCAGATTATCCATAATATCATCCCAGCCTTCGTAGGTTGAAATCTCCGGGTGAGAGGAAACCATAAGCTGCAGCTCGCTGCTGACGAGTGCAAGAGGGTTACGGAGTTCGTGGGAAAGTTTGGAAAGGGTAAAACGGAATTCTTTTTCCTGTTGTTCTGCTGTGGTATTAGCCTGCATATCATCACCTCATGAGGAAGTGTATCACTGCTGTTTTGTGTAATCAATGAATTTCGTATTGAAAAAATCGACAAAATACGAGAAAATAAAGGAAATATCCCATAAAACAAAGGGAGTATTCCATAAAATAAAGGAGGAGAAAAACTATGGAAAATTGTATTTTTTGTAAAATCGCGAATGGAGAAATTCCTGCTGCAACTTTATATGAGGACGAGGATTTTCGTGTAATTCTTGATCTTGGCCCTGCAAGCAAGGGACATGCGTTGATTCTTCCGAAGAGTCATGCTGCGAATATTTATGAACTGTCGGATGAGCTGGCTGCGAAAGCAATGATCCTTGCAAAAAAAATGGCGGTAAAAATGACAGAAGCTTTGAAATGTGATGGATTTAATATCGTACAGAACAATGGAGAAACTGCAGGCCAGACGGTATTTCATTTCCATATGCATCTGATTCCAAGATATACGGGAGATGGTGTTGGTCTGACCTGGACGCCGGGAACGCTGACCGACGAAATAAAAGAAGAAATTCTTACTAAAATGAATGCATAGAGTCTGTTAAGGGACGGAGATTGTACGAATGATGAATCATAATGAGAATTTTGATGATATTTATCTGAAATACTGGAAATTCTCAGTGAAAGTTGCGATGAAAATTGTAAAAAACAAAGCAGTAGCGGAGGATATCAGCCAGGAAACATTTTGTAAATTGTTCAGGCTTGGTGATAAACTGGATATGAGTAATGATGGCAAACTGGAATCGCTGATTTTTACCGCTACTGTCAATACTGCCAAGGATTACTATAAAAAAGCATATGTGAAACGGGAACAGTTTCCATTGGAAAAGGAAAATGCGGACGCAAAAAGCCGCGATGAAAAATATAACCCGGAGGAGAGGATCCTTCGCATGGAGAAAAAAGAGTACCAGAAGCTGGTATTGCAGAGACTTCGGGATAAGAATCCGATCAATTATGAAATCCTGATTAAAATAAAAGTGATGGGAATGTCGCCGGAATCGGTTGCTGAGGAATACGGTCTCACACGTAACGGTGTGAATAACCGTATTCTCAGAATGAAAGAGTGGATGAATAGCGAATTAGAGAAATTGTATCGTAAGAAACGATAAGTTTATCTGTTTGCGCATTCTTCAATCAGGGCAGTAATCTGCCGGATGGAATCCATCTGGCTGCTTCCTGTCATGGTATCGATATAAGTCTGACGTTTTGCATATAATTCTCTGATTGCCTTCAGCAGAGAGTCTTCTGTGATTTCCTCTTCTTCCAGTACCATACTGTAACCCTGACGCTCGAAAGAACGGGCATTAAGGATCTGGTCACCCCGGCTGGCTTTTGCAGAGAGAGGAATCAGAAGATTGGGTTTATGGAGGGCATGAATTTCACAGATTGCATTGGCACCGGCACGGGAAATTACGATATCGGCGAGAGCAAACAAGTCAGGAAGTTCCTGCTTGATATATTCATACTGTACGTAGCCTTCCGTACCAGTAAGGCTTTCATCTGTTTTGCCTTTTCCGCAGAGATGGATGACCTGAAATTCTTTCAGTAATTCCGGAAGGATTTTACGTATGTTTTCATTGACAGATGCCGCACCAAGGCTTCCGCCGATTACCATGAGAACAGGCTTCTGGTCGTTGAAACCACAGAATTTACGGGCCGTTTCTTTGTTGCCGTTCATAAGTTCCTGACGAATTGGGGTACCGGTAAGCACTGCCTTGTTTTCCGGGAGACTTTTGACTGTTTCCGGGAAATTGCAGCAGACCTTGGCAGCAGATGGAATACACAATTTATTAGCAAGACCGGGGGTCATGTCTGATTCGTGGATGATGGCCGGAATTTTACAGCGTTTGGCCGCAATGACTACGGGAACAGTGACAAAACCTCCTTTTGAGAATACAACGTCAGGTTTCAGTTGCTTGAGAAGTTTTTTTGCTTCTCCAAAACCTTTTAAAACACGGAAAGGATCTGAAAAGTTTTTCAGATCAAAGTAACGTCTTAATTTACCGGAAGAAATTCCATAATAGGGAATTCCCATTTCTTCAATGAGTTTTTTTTCGATTCCTTCGTAGGAACCGATATAGGAAATGGTGTAGCCTTTTTCCTGAAGGGTGGGAATTAGTGCGATATTGGGGGTAACATGCCCGGCAGTACCTCCACCGGTAAGTACGATATGTTTCATAGGGGTACCTCCTGAAAAATCATTGTTTTATGGTAACTGTTCAGTATCCTGCGGGATCACAGCTGCTGAATAGTTGTGTTTATTACAATTACTATGAACCCCTGTGGCAAAATTGTCAAGGAAAGATAAATTTTTGGGAGAAAAACATGGAGAAAAAATACGAAGAGGATGAGTTTGATCAATTAATCAATGATCAGTTTATCAGGGAAGCGGAAATCATGAAAGAGGCTCTTTTCTCCGGCGATGAGGATACGGAGGAGTATGAAGTTTCAGAAGAGGAAATGAAGGAATCTTATCAGAAACTGATGCGGCGTCTGAAAGAGGAAGAAGCTTTCCGGGAAGATAGACAAATCAGGAATGGTCAGCCGGAAAAGGAGAAAAACCCCGAAGCTGAGTTGAGGAACCGTGTGATTCCGATGAGGAAGAAGGCGGGTATTAGGTGCAGTACAGTGAAAGTTGCAGGAATTGCGGCGATTGTTGGAATGTGTGTATTCGGAGCGGGTATGACCAGAGAATCAAATATGGGTGAGGCTGCAGAACGCATGGAACATCTGATAGAAGGTGACAGTGTGGCAGTTTATGCTCATAATGCGGAGTCACTTTCTGCATATGAGAAAGAGGTGGAAAGATAAAAATTAAGCGAGATATTCATGAGGCTGCTTCGTATTATAAGTTGTAAGGGTGAGTTTGCGATGAAGAAGCGAGGTGATAGATTACACCGTAAAAAGGTTGGATAAAGAACGATTCTTAAGCAAACAATAATCTTCTTCTGCTACTCCGGGACGACAAACGGAAAGGCAGAGATTTACAACTGAATAGCGGGGCATGATATCGTGTGAAGGATGAAATAGAAAAGTTTTTTAATACCTGCAAACTGCCTTTGCCATCTGCAGCAGTAGAATGTCCGCATGATTTATCAGCAAACGACAAAAATTGTCATTTCAGTTAATATTTGTGAAGATAAACTTCAGGAAGTAATAATATCTTCATCAGGTCTGCTGTTTTCTGTACAACTGCCACTGTACAGGGAAAATGGCTGATTTTGTCAGACGTGGATCAATATATGGAACTGCATTTATGAAATTGCGGAATTCTGCCACAATTCCGGGAAGGATGGATGCAGGGAATTGATCTGTGAAATGTAATACCAAAAGGAAAGAAAACAAATCGAACCAAAGCAAAAGCGAAAAAGGAAGTCCTCTGTCAGTCAGGGTGTACTTCCTTTTTTTATTATCGAATCCCGGGGAGATAATTTCCGGGAAAATTGAAAAAATGTTGTGAATGCAATGAAAAAGAGATAACAGAAATAAGCAATAACAGAAAAACAATAAAAGAAAAAATAATAAAAGAAAAAGCAATAACAGAAAAAACAGTAAAAGAAAAAGAAATAAAAGAAAAAGCAATAACAGAAAAGCAATAACAGGAAAAACAATAAAAGAAATAACAGAAAAATAGCAATAAAAAAAGTAATCAAAGAAAATGAAATTAAGAAAACAAAATAAAAACAGCACAATATTTTCAGAAAAAAAGCTGTTAAACAGGGAAATTGTTGTGTATAATAAGGTTATACAGGAAAAACGTGAGGGGGATGTTTTACGGAAAAAAAGGGGGTTTGTGTAATGAAAATAACCTTTATCGGGGCAACCCACGAAGTGACGGGAAGCTGCTATTATCTGGAGGCAGCAGGCAGGAAATTTCTTGTGGATTATGGAATGGAGCAGGGACCGAATTATTACGAGAATAAAGACATTCCGGTAAGTCCCGGGGAACTGGACTTTGTGCTTCTGACACATGCTCACATGGATCATTCCGGAAATTTGCCGGCTCTTTACGCAAAGGGATTCCAGGGTCCAATCTATGCAACGGATGCAACCTGTCATCTGTGCGATATTATGCTTCGGGACAGCGCTCATATCCAGATGTTTGAGGCAGAGTGGCGCAATCGGAAAGGACGCCGCCAGGGAAAACCGGAGTTTATTCCGGCATATACCATGGAAGATGCCCTGGGTGTTCTGCGGAATTTTGTACCGTGTCCGTATCACAAAGTAATCCGGCCGGCAGAGGGAATTGAAGTACGGTTTGCAGATGCAGGACATCTGCTTGGTTCTGCCAGCATTGAGGTGAAAATTACAGAAGATGGTCAGAAAAGAACGATCGTATTTTCCGGTGATATCGGAAATCTGGATCAGCCTTTGATCAAAAATCCGGAATATCTTCACGAAGCGGATTATGTTGTAATGGAATCCACCTATGGAGACCGAAGCCATGGGGAACGGCCGGATTATCCGACACTTCTGGCAGATGTGATTCAGCGTACATTTGACAGAGGCGGAAATCTGGTGATTCCGTCTTTTGCCGTAGGACGTACCCAGGAGATGCTTTATTTCATCCGGCAGATCAAGGCAGAGGGACTGGTTCATGGTCATGACGGTTTTAAAGTATATGTAGACAGCCCGCTTGCCAATGAGGCGACAATGATTTTTGGAGAACATCGCTATGACTGCTTTGATGAGGAAGCGTTGGAACTGATTCAGAAAGGAATTAATCCTATCAGTTTTCCGGGATTGAAAACTTCTGTTACCAGTGATGATTCCAAAGCAATTAATTTTGACGAAGACTGCAAAGTGATCATTTCTGCCAGCGGTATGTGTGATGCAGGAAGGATAAAACACCATCTGAAGCATAATCTCTGGAATGAGAAGAGTACGATTCTGTTTGTCGGCTATCAGGCGGTGGGAACACTCGGGCGTTCTTTGCTGGAAGGTGCCGGAGAGGTGAAATTGTTTGGCGAGTCTGTGCATGTAGCAGCGGAAATCTGCCAGATGCCCGGTATCAGTGGGCATGCGGATGTGAACGGATTGCTTACCTGGGCGAAAGCTTTTGAAAAAAAGCCGAAAAAAGTGTTTGTTACTCATGGAGAAGACAGTGTGACGGAAGTTTTTGCCAAGCGGCTGAGTGATGAATTGGGATATGATGCAATGGCACCGTTCAGCGGTACGGTTTATGATCTGGCAGCAGATGCCTTTGTTTATGAGACCCAGGGAATCCGGATTCAGAAGAAATCTGCTTCGCCGAAAGCAGCCAGAGCTGCCCGTGCATTTGAGAAATTGGTTGCTCTTGGACACAGACTTATGTCTGTTATCCGTAAGAACGAAGGATGTCCGAACAAGGATCTGGAGCGCTTTTCGAGAGAACTGCAGTCATTGTGTGATAAATGGGACAGAACAGATCTGTAATGGGATAGGACGGATCTATCATATAAAAAAGCACTTGCCTGTCAGGCGAGTGCTTCTTTGATTGCTTTGGAAAGCTGATCCGGGCAGGATGTGGGACGCGGTCCGCAGTGAATGCCTTCCAGACGTCGGATGACTTCTTCTGCATCCATGCCTTCTACGAGTTTTGCAACGCCCTGTGTGTTGCCGGAACAGCCTCCGATGAATTTTACATTGTGAACTTTTTTGTCATCTGTTATTTCGAATTCGATGGCCTGTGAACAGACTCCGCTTGTTCTGTATCTCATAATGCTTCCTCCTGAGAATATAAAATGAAAATAGAAATAAAACAGTAAGTGTTCGTCTCTGCCCGTTTTGCGGATGAATACGCTTGTCCGGACAAGGAGATACGAATACTTTGAAACTTTTATATTATACCAGATACAGCATAAAGTTTCCACAGTATATGAAGGTCTTTTAAAAAATCAATGATTCTGAATTTTCAAACACGCTCCAGGACCAATCATCACAGAATAAAAGGAAATGATAAATTCCAACATTTCTAAAGAGTAGTGATAAATTACAGTTGGATTAAAATTAAAGATTTGCTATAATACAGTTAGATATCTGGATTTCTGTAAATGAAACTGCAGCGATCCGGTATTTCAGATATCTGGAAAGAGAGGAAATTCAGATGAGATGTATTGGAATTATAGGTGCCATGGAGCAGGAAGTGCTCGGGCTTAAGGAACAGATGCAGGAAGTGAAGATTTCACGCATGGCATCCATGGAATTTTTTGAGGGAATTCTGGAAGGAAAAAAAGTTGTTGTAGTTAAATCCGGTATCGGTAAAGTGAATGCGGCTGTCTGTACGCAGATCCTTGTGGATGTTTTCCATGTGGAAGTGGTGATCAACACTGGTGTTGCGGGAAGTCTGAATAATCAGATCAATATCGGAGATATTGTGGTTTCTACAGACGTGATCCAGCATGATATGGATGTGACGCCGCTTGGTTATCCGAAAGGACAGATTCCGGATATGGAAGTGATGTCTTTTGAGGCAGATGAAGCGCTGCGCAAGCTGGCTCTGCAGTCCTGCAGAGAAGTTAATCCGGATATTGAAGTATTTGAGGGAAGAATTGCATCCGGAGACCAGTTTATTTCCAGCCAGGAAGTAAAAGATTCCATTGTGGAACATTTTGGCGCATATGCGGCAGAAATGGAAGGTGCGTCGATCGGACAGGCAGCCTATCTGAATCATGTGCCGTTTCTGGTAATCCGTGCGATTTCTGATAAAGCAGATGGAAGCGCAAATGTGGATTATCCTGTTTTTGAAGCAGAAGCAATCCGTCACAGTGTAAAACTTACCAGCCGCATGATCCGTGACCTTCAGGGATGATTATGACGCCGTTGGAGAAAATCTTCATAGCGGACTGCGGCATGATTGCTGAGTGATACCGATATGACCGATTTTTCTGCCCCTGCATATACTGAAATAGATGATTCTGAAAGGACACAGGGGCCTTTGTATGTATTATGATAAATTTTATCCGTTTTATATGACCTATGCAAACCACATGCTTTTGAGCGGGGAGAGAATGCAGGAAAAAGAATTTGAAATGATGAAGTCGTATTATCCGGAAACTGCCAGACGAATTCAGGAGAAAGTGGAAGAAGAATGCGATCGCCTGGATTACGAGGGAAGCAGACTTTATGATGAATATCCGGATAAATTTATGCTTTATCAGATGTGCCGCCGTATTCGGGAAGAAGTAGAGCCGGAAATGTCGGTGCAGGAACTTCCGGGAAGATTTCTGGATGATCTGATCCAGGTGCTTTTGTTTCAGGAAATTTCCAGAAGGAGATGCCGCAGGCACCGGTGCAGAGATTTTTATACCGGAAGAAGAGGAAGATTATGAGAAAATTTATGACGGTTCAGCAGAAAGCTTCCATCTGGCTGCTGAACAGATTTGAGAATATAGAGGCATAATGAAAACACAAAATGATTTTTTTGATAAACTGATCAATGAACAGCTGATTCAGGCTGTTCTGAGCGGACCCCGCCGGAAAGACGGGGCTTCCCGGGTGAAGATTCGTCCGGTAGAGCTGAAGGGTGAAATCTATTATCAGGCTTCTGCTTTTGTGGGAAATCAGGTGCTTCATTCCAACTATACGCGGGAAGAAGTCTGTGAGTATCTGGAAAAAGCCCTGGACGGAAGTTTTTCTCAGCTTCAGGTTCAGGGATTGGAACTGGACGGAACCATACTGGTGAGCAAAAAAGGCAAAGTAACGATCAGGACAAAGCAAAAAGCAGATACACAGAAGACCGGATTGAAGGGCGAAGGCGACCGCAAGAATGGCTCGAAGGGCGAAGACAGCCGAAAAAATGACACGAACGGCGAAGACGGCTGGAGAACTGGGGAACGCCCTGCAAGAATTCTTTCCCATAACCGTGTGAAGCAGTATATTTTGAAAGAAGGTATTCCGGTACCGTTTCTGGTGGATCTGGGAGTGATGACTGCAGGAGGCAAAATTGTGGCCTCGCGGTATGATAAATTCCGCCAGATCAACCGTTTTCTGGAGTATATCGAGGACATTCTCCCGCAGCTTCCGAGAGACCGGGAAATCACCATTCTGGATTTCGGCTGCGGCAAATCCTATCTGACATTTGCCATGTATTATTATCTTCGGGAACTTCGTGGATACGATGTGAATATTATCGGACTGGACCTGAAGACCGATGTGATTCGAAAGTGCAGTCACCTGGCTGAAACATACGGCTATGAAAAGCTGCATTTTTATCAGGGTGATATTGCGGATTATGAGGGCGTCAGTTCTGTGGATATGGTCGTAACTCTGCATGCGTGTGATACGGCAACAGATTATGCCCTTGCCAAAGCTGTGGAATGGGGAGCAGAAGTAATTCTTTCCGTTCCGTGCTGCCAGCATGAACTGAATCGCCAGATCAGAAACGAGATGCTCTCTCCGGTTCTGCATTACGGCATTCTTAAGGAACGTATGGCAGCTCTTATGACAGACGGAATCCGTGCACAGCTTCTGGAGGAACAGGGATGTGATACGCAGATTCTGGAATTTATTGATATGGAACATACCCCGAAAAATCTGCTGATTCGTGCAGTCAGAAAAGAAAAGGTACGTCATGCGCATACTCCGGCACTGGAAGACATGATGAGAAAACTTCATGTTTCCCCGACGCTGGCTGCGCTTCTGAAGCCCCGTCCGGAAACGGAAAGAAAGGGGGAATAAGCGTACATGAAAAAATTTCTGGGCAGATTTCTGCTGCTGTTTGTGGTGTTTGTATTTGGTGTGGCAGGAACTGCAATTTTACTGAATAGTGAGACCACAGATGACCGTTCTGATATGAATGATTCCTCTCTGCCGGAAGTCATGGTAGATTATAATGGAACACTCTGCAACCGGATGTACGGATATGTGCAGCAGATGCAGGCAGATTTTACCAGGGACAGTGTGACGCCTCTGGATACCACGAAACAGCTTACTTTTGCGGTGAATCCTTATTCTGCCAAGGTAACGAGTCTTTCTTATGAAATCCGGACCTCAGACGGAAGTAAGGTTCTGGAAAACAAAAAAGTGAAGAATCTTACTGCTTCTGACTCGGACAGTTATTTGAGAGCCAGTGTGGAAATCGGAAGCTCACTTCGGATGAATCAGGAATATTCTATGCAGATCACGCTGGATACCAGCCGCGGAGAAGTGTATTATTATACGAGAATCGTTTCCAGATCCAATCTCAATACAGAGAGTTACATAAAATTTGTGAAGAGTTTCTGTGAAAAATGCATGGACAAGGCTACAGCTGAAGATCTGGTGAGTTATCTGGAATCAGATAGTTCCTCATTGACCACGAATTTTAACAGTGTCTCTATTAAGTCCAAATTTACCCAGGTGAGCTGGGGATCGCTGAGCCCGAAGATTTACCGAAAGGGAATTCCTGTGATCAAAGATATCAATGAAACAACGGCAAGTGTTTCGATGGAATATCAAATCTCTGCGAAAGATGAGAATGGAAATACGGAAATTTACGACGTGACAGAGTTTTACCGGATGCGTTATGCAGAATCCCGGATCCTTCTTCTGAATTTTGAGCGGTCAGCTGCACAGGTGTTTGATCCGTCCCTTTCGGTGATTTCCTCAGATGGTCTTCTTTTGGGGGTGCGGGACAAAAACGTGTCTTATTTGGCAAATGAGGATAACAGTGTTGTTGCATTTGTTCAGCAGGGAGATCTTTGGTCCTATTCTCCGGACAATGGTAAATTTGTCAAAATATTCAGCTTTCGCAAGGAAGAAAATGGAGATTATCGGGATTCCCGTGTGAAACATGACATGAAGATTATTCGTGTGGATGATAATGGAGATGTGGATTTTGTACTGTACGGGTATATGAACCGGGGAAGCCGTGAAGGTTACAGCGGAATTTGTGTATATCATTACAACAATGACCAGAATGTGGTGGAAGAGAAAGTATTTATTCCAAGTACCGAGTCCTATGAATTCCTGAAAGAAGAACTGGGGACGCTTTCGTATGTAAATCAGGGAAATGATCTGTTTCTTCTTCTTGCGGGAAAGTTGTATCTGGTTGACATTGACGGCGGTACTTATAAGATTCTGGAAGAGGGAATTGACGGAGATCATTTTGTGGTGTCCGACACCAATGCGCACGCAGCCTGGATGGTACAGAGCGGAGATTATGCGGGTCAGATTAAAGAAATTGATTTTGAAACGCTGGATACGAGGATGCTGATGCCGTCAGAAGGGCAGTCACTGCGGGAACTGGGCTTTATGAATGAGGATCTGGTCTATGGCATCATTCTGGACGGAGATATCCTGACGGATTCCAATAACCGTGCGATAGAGGGAATCACTACTCTGAAGATTGAGGATTTTGAAGGCAATGTCAAAAAAGAATACCATGAGGACGGACTGTATATCACCAGTGTGAAGGTAGGAAGTACGATCATGGAATTTGAGCTTTCCGCCAAAAAGGACAATACTTACCAGGTGCAGAAAAAAGATAATATTATGAACAATAAAAAAGCTTCGGTAAATCGCATTTCTGTAGAACTGACTTCTTCAGACCGGACAGGTGTCAGAATCCGTCTGGCCTTTGAGGATTCGCCGGAAACAGACGAGCCTCTGATCATGTATGCGAAAATGCGCAGTGTGGAGGAAAGAACAGTTTCCCTGGATACGCAGGTGCCGAAAGATATTGTTTATTATGTGTACGCCAAAGGCGGACTGGACAGTATCTATTCAGAACCCGCAGAAGCAATCCAGAGAGCGGACGAGCAGACGGGTGTGGTTTTGAATCGCAGTCAGCAATATGTCTGGGAGCGAGGGAATAAAAAAACAAAGATACAGCTGAACGTGGAGGATATTCCGGAAATCATGAGAAGTGCAACGATGGATATTCAGAAACTGACGGAGGGAATCGGGGGATCCGGAACAGTTCTGGATCTGACCGGCTGCAGCCTGGACAGCGTGCTTTATGAAGTGAGCTGCCAGAGAGCTGTGATCGCCAAGACAGGAGCGAATACCAGTGTTCTGATTGTAGGATATGATGAATATAATACGTATCTTTATGATCCGGCAACCGGAGAGACGGCGCCGTATGGTATGAATGACAGTACCGACCTGTTTGAAAAAGCCGGAAATGTATTCTTTACCTATATAGAAAATATAGAATATTAAAATCATATGCTAAGGAGGAAAAGACTTATGCTGAGCAGCAGTATCCGAAAACTGGTGCAGTACGGAATCGAAACCGGACTGACACCAGCCTGCGAAAAGAATTATACGATCAATCTTCTTCTGGATGTATTTAAGGAAGAAGAATATGTGGAGCCAGAGGAAACTTTTGCAGATGTAGAGCTTGAAGAGACACTGAAAGAGCTTCTGGACGAGGCCGTTGCAAGAGGGCTGATCGAGGACAGCATTGTTTACCGTGATCTTTTTGATACCCGTCTGATGAATTGCCTGATGCCCCGTCCGGCCCAGGTTCAGAAAGAATTCTGGGACAGATATGAGGAAAATCCGGAAAAGGCAACAGATTATTTTTACAAATTAAGTCAGGACAGTGACTATATCCGTCGCTACCGTGTAAAAAAGGATCAGAAATGGACTGTAAAAAGCGAATATGGTGATATTGATATTACCATTAATCTTTCGAAACCGGAGAAAGACCCAAAAGCCATTGCTGCCGCAAAAAATGCCAAAGCAAGCAGTTATCCCAAATGCCTTCTCTGTCCGGAGAATGAAGGTTATGCAGGGCGAGTGAATCATCCGGCAAGAGAAAATCACCGGATTATCCCGATCACGATCAACGACTGTCCGTGGGGCTTCCAGTATTCTCCGTATGTATATTACAATGAGCACTGCATTGTTTTTAACAGCCAGCATACACCGATGAAGATCGAGCGGAATACATTTGTGAAACTGTTTGATTTTGTGAAACTTTTCCCGCATTATTTCCTGGGTTCCAATGCAGATCTTCCGATTGTTGGCGGTTCTATCCTGAGCCATGATCATTTCCAGGGCGGTCATTATACGTTCGCCATGGCAAAGGCTCCGATTGAGAAACCTGTGACTATTCCGGGATTTGAGGATGTAGAGGCTGGAATTGTGAAATGGCCGCTGTCTGTGCTTCGTATCCGTCACAGGGATGAGAAACGCCTGATTGATCTGGCATCTCATGTACTGGAAGTCTGGAGAGGATATACCGATGAAGACGCTTTTGTTTTCGCTGAGACAGACGGAGAACCGCATAATACCATTACCCCGATCGCACGCAAGGTGGGAGATACCTTTGAACTGGATCTGACTCTGAGGAATAATATTACCACAGATGAGCATCCTCTCGGTGTATATCATCCGCATGCGCAGTACCATCATATCAAGAAAGAAAATATCGGACTGATTGAGGTTATGGGACTTGCCGTGCTTCCGGCGCGTCTGAAAGAGGAGCTGGAGCTTCTTGAGGAATATATTCTGGAAGGCAGGGATATCGCTTCCAATGAGAAGATTGAGAAACATGCCGCATGGGTGGCAGAATTCCTGCCGAAATATGATTCTGTGACAAAAGAAAACATCCATGAGATTCTGCAGAAAGAAGTGGGCATTGTCTTTACTCACGTTCTGGAAGATGCCGGTGTTTATAAATGTACACCGGAGGGCAGAGAAGCATTTATGAGATTTATTGAAAAATTATGATTGTTTTCCGGCAGCAGGCGATGGTAAGAAAAGAAAGCATCCATGCAGTAAAATAGAAGAAAGGTTATTCCTGCGGAAGTGATTCCGATCAGGAATGACGGAATCCCTCCAGGCAGAGCAGGGTACGGTACGGACACATTGATTTTCCGGTGTACTATGTTTTATTTATGAAAATCTGCTCAGGAGGGATTTTTCTGTTTTAGAATATAGATGGTGTTGTTGAAAAATTCAGCATTGGAAAGTTATTTTTACAGAATCGGAAAGTTCATGGAATAAAATACTTTTGTGATAATTTCGTGATAAAATTGTAAAAAATTCTCAATCGGCTTGAAAGAAAAGGAAAAATCCATTATACTGAGTTTATATATTGGGGTTTTATGTATAGTTGATAAGGAGCGATGGAATGAATCAGAAAGAAAAAGGAAGAAGGAAAAAGTATCTGTTTGGCTGGATCCTGCTTACGGTGATGCTGCTGTTCGGGGTAAACGTGCAGGCTGCTGAATCGAATGATTCTTCGGCGGGAATCTGTACGGTGAAATTTTACAACAATTCCGGAACCGGAAGTCCTCTGAAAACGATAAAAACAGAAGTTGGAACAGTGATCAGGATTCCGGATATCCCCAGCAGCAGATATGTGAATTTCGGCTGGACGACAACAGCACGGAGTTCATCGGTGAAATATAAGATTGGCGCTTCCTTCACTGTGACGAAGAATACAAATTTTTACATCGTACGTTATGTTAAATCCAGAGTAAAAACAGTGACATTTCTGGAATCGACCGGTACTTCCAGCTCGGCTTTTCAGGCGCTGACCACCAGGGTGGCAGTGCTCAGTTCCAGCGGTACCAGGATTAAGCTTCCTTCGGTTCCATCGAAGAATGGATACAGCAGTCTTGGATGGAGTACAAAGAAAAATGCTTCAACAGCTGCTTATTCCGCCGGCAAGACTATCACAGTCAAAGGTAATCTTACTCTGTATGCGGTGCGCAAAAAACTGCCGTCATACACCGTGAAATTTAACAACAACAGCGGCACAAGCACCAGTAAGGCCTATACAGCTCTGGCGAAAAAAATCTACAGAGGTTCTTATGTGACTCTTCCTGAGGTTCCGAAAGCATCCGGCTATCAGAACCTGGGATGGACGACGGTGAAAAAAGGAAAGACTGCTCAGTACAAAGCCGGCGATAAGGTAAAAGTAACGGCAAATATGACCTTTTATGCCGTTCGTCAAAAAAATGTATATTATACGGTATCGTTTTATTCTGCGACAGGCACGGCAAGCAGTGCATTTAAGGCATTAAACAAAAAAGCAATTTCCGGAAACAGCATTACGCTGCCTTCCCTGCCATCCAAAAGCGGATATGTGGGAGTCGGCTGGAGTACCAAAAAGAATGCTTCTTCCGCTTCCTATAAAGTTGGTACGAAGCTGAAAGTCACCAAAAATGTAAATCTGTACGCAGTGTATACAAAAGCAGCGACCGTCATTCTTCATAAGAAGAGCGGAGCGGTTTATAAGACTTATACACTGGCAGAAGGGGCATCTTTTACCTTCCCGGGTGTGAAGAATGCCACAAATTATACGATGATGGGATGGTCGAAGTCTTCCGGACAGAGTGTCAATCCGGAATATGAAGTGGGAGAAACCATATCCAATGTCCGGGGTACGATGAAATTTTATGCAGTGGTTTTCGACCGCAGAACAGAACCGGATTATTCCTGTGCAGAACTTCCTCAGGCGAACCTGCAGGCATATGATCAGGTGATTTTTGTGGGTGATTCCAGAACGAACCGTATGAAAAATACGCTGGATAAACCGGGAAATAACAATCTGCTGAATGGTATCCGTTTCATTTGTAAAGAAGGCGAGGGTCTTACCTGGCTGCAGAATGAAGGATATGAAGAACTTCTCAGACAGGTGGGAAATGGCAGTGCCGATCTTCTTTCCCCAAAAACGCTTGTCATCTTTAATCTGGGAGTCAATGATCTTGGTAATGCGTACAGCTATGTGACTTATCTGCGGAGCATTGCACCGGAACTGAAGAACCGAGGATGTGTTCTGTATTATATGTCTGTAAATCCGATCAATAATGAGATGATCAAGGCTCTTGGGCAGAATAAAGCAAGACTGGAAGCCGATGTGCGGAATTTTAACAATATCATTCGGACAAATCTCTGCAGTGGTTCTTCAGCAGTATGCAGTTACATGGATACCTATCACTATTTGCTGCAGACCGGTTTTGGTACGGACAGAAACCGATATGGTGCGGACGAGGGTATTGATGATGGTCTGCATTATACCACGAAGACTTATAAGAGGATTTATAAATACTGCATGGATGTAATCAACGGCTGATAAATGGCGGAAACAGGGCTGCGGCTTCCTGAAAGTGAGATAAGCACAGTCACTGTAACCTGTAACAGAAGGGATTTTTTAACCAGAATATGGATTACGCCTTGCACTGAGGACGTGAATCGTCTATACTATAAGGCGAGACAGTTTTTTGCATATTGCGGACTGTTTCGCCTTATGTGATTATTAAGAGAAAGAGGAATAGATTATGAAACTTACTACAGTAAAAGAAATTTACAGAGAGCGGGAGAAATTCCTGGATAAAGAGGTTACCGTCGGTGGATGGGTGCGCAGCGTCAGAGATTCCAAGACATTCGGGTTTATCGTGCTTCATGACGGATCTTTTTTTGAAACACTGCAGATTGTATACCATGATACGATGGAGAATTTTGCAGAGATCTGCAAGCTGAATGTTGGCTCTGCCATTATCGTAAAGGGAACCCTGGTAGCAACCCCTCAGGCGAAACAGCCGTTTGAAATCCAGGCACAGGAGATTTCCGTAGAAGGTGCTTCCGCATCAGATTATCCGCTTCAGAAGAAACGCCACAGCATGGAATTTTTGAGAACAATGACGCATCTTCGTCCGAGAACCAATACATTCCAGGCTGTGTTCCGTGTACGTTCTCTCTGTGCGTATGCGATTCATCAGTTTTTCCAGGAGAGAGGCTTTGTATATGTGCACACTCCGCTGATCACCGGAAGTGACTGTGAAGGTGCAGGTGAGATGTTCCAGGTCACCACTTTGGATATGAAAAACCCGCCATTGGATGAGCAGGGCAATGTAGATTACAGTAAGGATTTCTTTGGCAAGGAGACGAATCTTACTGTAAGCGGACAGCTGAATGCAGAAACTTTTGCACAGGCATTCCGTAATGTATATACCTTCGGCCCGACATTCCGCGCCGAGAATTCCAATACCACACGTCATGCGGCAGAATTCTGGATGATTGAGCCGGAATGCGCATTCGCAGACCTTCAGGACAATATGGATCTTGCAGAATCCATGCTGAAATATGTAATCCGCTATGTACTGGAGAATGCTCCGGAAGAAATGAACTTCTTCAATTCTTTTGTGGACAAGGGTCTTCTGGATCGTTTGAATCATGTGGTAAATTCCGAATTCGGACATGTTACCTATACGGAAGCGATTGAACTTCTTGAGAAGAACAATGATAAATTTGATTACAAAGTCTTCTGGGGATGTGACCTGCAGACAGAGCATGAACGTTATCTGACCGAGCAGATCTTCAAGAGACCGGTATTTGTTACAGATTATCCGAAGGAAATTAAAGCGTTCTATATGAAGATGAACGATGACAATAAGACAGTTGCAGCAATGGACTGCCTTGTTCCGGGCATCGGTGAGATCATCGGCGGAAGCCAGAGAGAAGATGATTACACCAAGCTGAAAAACCGTATGGATGAGCTTGGACTGAAAGCAGAGGATTATGAATTCTACACAGATCTTCGCAAATATGGTTCTACCCGTCATTCCGGATTCGGTCTTGGTTTTGAACGCTGCGTAATGTATCTTACAGGAATGGGCAACATCCGTGACGTGGTTCCATTTCCGAGAACAGTGAAGAATTGTGATTTATAAGGAGTTATTTTGAATGATTAGATTTATTCATCTTGCAGATGTGCATTTGGGGGCGGTTCCGGACAGGGGCTGCCCGTGGAGCAGGGAGCGGGAGGAAGAGATCTGGGAAACGTTCCGCCGGGTGATTGCTTCGATCAGCAAGAATCCGGTGGATTTGTTATTTATAGCCGGAGATCTGTTCCACCGTCAGCCTCTTTTGCGGGAACTGAAGGAAGTCAATTATCTGTTTTCTACAATTCCGGACACACAGATTTTTATGATGGCGGGTAATCACGATTATCTGGCACAGGATTCTTTTTACCGCGGATTTCCGTGGGAACCAAACGTGGTATTTTTTGAACGGGAATCTCCGATGGTGGTAAAAGCCGGAGAACTGGATGTTTATGTGACCGGACTCAGCTATGAACATCGGGAAATCCGGGAACCCCTGTATGATTCGCTGAAACCGGAAATTCAGGATGGATTTCATGTACTTCTGGCCCACGGCGGAGATGAAACGCATATTCCGATGGATAGGACAGCTCTTGGCGCATCAGGATTTGATTATATTGCCATGGGACATATTCATAAGCCGCAGTCTCTGATCCGGGACAGAATGGCTTACAGCGGGGCGCTGGAGCCCATCGACAGAAATGATATGGGAGAGCACGGATATATAGAAGGACGGTTTGAAAACGGACAGGTGCGTACAAGATTTGTACCTTTTGCGTGCCGTTCTTATCAGAAACTGGTGCTTACCGTACGGGAGGATTCTACCCAGTACTCTCTGGAAGAGATGATGAAAATGGATATTATGAAGCGCGGAGGGAAGAACATTTACAAAGTAGTCCTGCAGGGCTGGCATGCTCCGGAAACGCTTCTTTTTCCGGAAAAATTAAGAGCTTTAGGGAATGTGGCGGAAATTCTGGATGAGACCCGTCCGGCCTATGATCTGGAAGCTCTTTCCAGGAGGTACAGCGGTACGCTGGTAGGCGATTACATCGCGTATTTTCTCAAAAAGGACATGACACTGGTGGAGGAGAAAGCGCTTTATTACGGACTTCAGGCATTATTGGAAACCGGTATGAATCTGAAATAAAAGGGCATCAGTGGTGCAGATCATTGATGTACCAGAGTATGTTTGAAAATTGTTTTTGACAGATTCTAAGAAGGAATTTTCACATACTCCGGCACTGATGAGATGATGCAATGAAACAAAAAGATGCTTGATGCAGATATTTATGTAAAAGATTGTTTTGTATGTAAAATATAGATTGTGGCAGAGATAATATGAAAAAAGATATGATCATTAAACGCTTTACAATAAAAAACTTTGGAAAAATCCATGACAGAACCATGGAACTTTCTCCTGGTATCAATGTGCTTTACGGTGAAAATGAGAGCGGAAAAACAACGGTGCATACGTTTCTGAAAAGCATGTTTTACGGTATTCAGAGACAGCGCGGAAAAGCCGCCAGAACAGATACTTACAGTATGTATGAGCCATGGGAAAATCCTGCTGTTTTTGGAGGAACTCTGTGGTTTGAAAATGGAGGAAAGAATTTCCGGCTCACCAGAAATTTTTATAAAACAGATCAATCATGGGAGTTTCTCTGTGAGGATGATGGAGAAGTTCTTGATCTGGAAAAGGGGGATCTGGATGCGGTTCTTGGAGGTGTCAGCGAGGTGGTATATGAGAATACCGTTTCCGTGGCGCAGCTGAAGAGCGTGACCGGCCAGGATCTTGTCCGGGAGCTGCAGAATTATATGGCCAGCTACCAGGGAACCGGAGACAGCGAACTGGATATTGGACGCGCCATGCAGATGCTGAAAATGAATCGAAAAGGCTTTCAGGTGCAGGCACAGAAGCGGCAGAAAGAAACAGAAAAAGAACAGGAAAAGCTTGTCGCAAAAATGGATTATATCCGCAGTGAGATGCAGAATCTGAATGATCAGAGGGAAGATCTTCGTGCCCGTGAAACTTCTCTGCATATGACAGAAGAGGAGAACGGCGAGGCGATTCTGGATGCCAGAATTGAGAAAATCCGGAAGAATCAGAAGTCATTTTATGCTACGCTGCTTGCGACCGTTATCGTGGCTCTGGCTGGAATTTTTGTACTTGGCCAGGTGCTCTCCGGGTCTGTTCTGCCGCGTATAGTTGTGGGGATTCTGGGAATTCTGGCGCTGGGATGGGAGGGTATCCATATCAGAAATCTGTCAGAGGAACTGGAGCGGAGGCAGAGGATGAAAGCCCGCTGGACACAGAAGCAGGAAAAAATGAGGTGGAACCGGGAAAACCTGGATGAGGCACTGAAGGAAAAAGAAAAAGCACTGGAAAATCTTCAGACAGATTATCAGGAGATGCAGGACAATGTGTATCTGCCTCTGGCTCAGGAGATGGAAATTGAAGCATTGAACCTGGCCATGGACACGATCACCAGACTTTCGTCAAATATCCACAAATATGTGGGAGAGGGACTGAGAAGGCGAACTTCCCAGATTTTAAGCGAGATTACAGGAGGCAGATATACAGAAGTCCTTATGGATGAAGGTCTGCATATGATGGTAAATACACAGGAGCGGACCGTTCCTCTGGCGAATCTCAGCAGAGGGACCATGGAGCAGATTTATTTTGCTCTTCGTATGGCTGCAGGGGAGGTTCTGTGTGGCCGTGAACGCTTTCCTGTGATACTGGACGATGTCTTTGGCATGTACGATGAAGAACGGCTTGCAGCTGTACTTGGATGGCTTCACAAAGAACAGCGTCAGGTGATCATCAGTACCTGCCACAAGCGGGAAATGGAAATCCTGGAAAAAGAGGGAATTCCGTATAATCGTCTGGTATTATGAAAAAGAGGGAATTCCGTATCGTTGATATTGTGTAAAACGAATAATGAAAAAAGATTCGGCAGGAAACATGGGATCTGACATGTATCAGGGAATTTAGTTTCGATAGAAAGGATAAGAAATATATGAAAGAAAAACTGAGAATTGCTCTGATGGTTCTGCTTGTTCTGGCTCTTCTGGCTATGGCCGGTGGATTCTGGACTTTTGTTGTCGCACAGGCAAAGAAAGAGCAGGCGCAGGAGGAACAGCAGAGAGCAGAGGAATTGGAGAGCGAAGCAGGCGGTCTGGAAGTGATGTATGTAGCTCTTGGAGCCAAGGGCGAGGATTATGTGTTTGTAGATGCCGGCGGCGGTCTTGTTACCATGGAACTTCCGGAAAATGCTCTTTATAATACCAGCGGAAAAGAAATCTCGCAAGATCAGTTATATACAGGGGATACGCTGAAGCTTTATGGAGATATTCTGGTGGCAGAAAGTTATCCTGCACAGTATCAGGGCGTTGAGAAGGCAGTTCTAGTCCGTAAAGGAAAAGTAGAAGATGCCAAATCCTATGCGTCTGAAATTCAGGAATACTGCGGACAGCCCATCAATGCACGGGAACGTACCAGTGAGAGCCTGATGGATGTTGCTGGGTGAATTTTCAAACACACTCTATCATGCGATAAAGAAACAGCATGAATGCGAGGAGAGTGTGACACTAATTGGATGACCCGTTTTGTGTGGGTTTAAATTCAAAAGACTATATTTTGCAATATCATAAAAAAATTTCCTGTAGAAAACCAGATGTTGAAAATGAAACATCGGATTCTGCAGGAAATTTTTATTTTATCATAGGAAAGTGCTTTGCATTTCCTATGATAAAATAAAGTCCTCCGGGCAGGATTCTTTCTTATGGGATAAAAAATTAAAAAACATCAGTTGTCAACCAAACGTGTTTTGACGGATTTTTATTTGTCGTATTGTGACATATATTCGCTGACACAGCGTTTGATTCTGTCGACCGGATTCAGCAGGTGGCTGACAGAAAGGTCATGGTTCAGTGTATCGATGATCAGGGCGATATATTTGCTCATATCACAGGAAATATAGTAATCCTTCTGCAGCAATTCCGGAGTCTGGTAAACCAGATTAGTCGTAAGAAGTTTGTCAAAAACACCATTCTTATGAGCTTCATCAAACTTCTCCAGTCCGTCGGTGAAAAGTCCGAATGTGGAGCAGATATAAATCCTGCCGGCACCGCGTTCTTTCAGAAGAGAAGAAATCTTCAGAATGGTATCACCGGAAGAAATCATATCATCAATCAGGATCATATCCTTGCCCTGAAGCTTCGGACCGAGGAATTCATAGGCAGCAATCGGGTGACGGCCGTTCACGCGGCGGGAATAATCCAGACGTTTGTAATACATACCCATATCCACACCAAGAATGTTGGCGAGATAGATCGCACGGCTCATACTTCCTTCATCCGGGCTGATGATCATGAAGTGGTCATTATCGATGTGAAGTCCTTCCTCATGGTGAAGGAGCGCCTTGATAAACTGGTAGGAAGGCTGAACAGTCTCAAATCCATGGAGAGGAGTTGCATTCTGTACACGGGCATCATGCGCGTCAAAAGTAATGATGTTTTCCACGCCCATACCAGTCAGTTCCTGAAGTGCGGTGGCGCAGTCCAGGGACTCTCTGCCCACACGTTTGCTCTGTCGGCTTTCGTAGAGATATGGCATGATCACATTGACTCTGCGGGCTTTGCCTCCAATAGCTCCGATCACACGTTTCAGATCCTGGAAATGGTCATCCGGGGACATCAGATTGGTATATGGCCCCATGCGGTAGGTCATGCTGTAATTGCAGACATCTACCATAATATAAATATCATCGCCGCGGACAGATTCTGATACGACGCATTTGCCCTCTCCTGAACCAAAACGGGGAGTCTGTACGGAAATCATATAATTGTCTCTCTGATATCCATCAAAAGCAAAAGGATCGGTATGCTGCTGTGTTCTTTCCTTTCTCCACTGAACCAGCCAGTCGTTTACCTTCTCTCCTAATTGGCTGCAGCTTTTCAGCGGAATCAGTCCGAGTCTTCCTACAGGAAGGGTAGTCAAATCTTTTGTGCTTAACTGTGCCATTTGCTATTTTCCTCCTAAAAATATTTTCTCAATGCGGATGTCTTTCCCGATTAGTTTCACCATCTGGTAATTGCTGGCAATACGGGAAAATGTTCTTTCGGAATAGGTGTCGGAAAAATCCTCCAGTTTCAGGTTTGTGGAAATAATGGTAGATTTCCTGCGCATAATCCGTTCGTTGATACACAAAAACAACTGGGATGACACAAAACTATTGGTAAGTTCCGTTCCCAGATCGTCAATAATCAGCAGATCGCAGTCAAAAATAAAGTGTTCCTCATCGGTATGTTCCGCTTTTCGTGAAAATGTGGACTGTGCGAGCAGATCGAACAGATCAAAAGCGGAAAAATACAAAACGCAGTGTGCGCTCTTAAGAAGCTCGGCGGCAATGCAATGGGAGAGAAACGTCTTCCCGACACCGGTATTTCCATAAAAAAACAGATTCTGGAACCGGTCGTCAAAGTCCCGTACAAAGCTTCTTGCAGTATTATATGCGCGGAGAGCAGTTTCCCTTGCGGAAAGTCCCGTCGCATCATTTGTTATTGTATCAGAATAATAGTCAAATGAAAAGTGGTCAAAATTTTCTTTTTCAAGAATTTCTCTGAGATTGGACTGTGCATAGAGCAGTTCAATCTCGGCTTTTTTGAAACAGGTACATTTCTGGCTGCCGATGTAGCCGGTGTCCTGACAGAGCGGACAGACATAGTGAGGCTCCAGATAATCCTCCGGATAGCCATTGGCATCCAGCAGATCCATCCGTTCTCTGGAAAGCAGTGTAATAGAAGCCTTCAGGTCGTCCAGCCCGCAGTCCTGACCGCCGAGGAGAGCGCGGGCTTTGTCTGCACTCAGGGAAGCAACTTCCCGGTCAATCTCTTTGAGCCGCGGAATTTCTTCATAAACAGCAGTACGCCGCTGTTCCAGATCGTACCGGCTCTGAGCCTGTCTGCGGCTGTATTCCCTCATAATCGTGTCATATTGATAATTCTGTAACGGCACGGCATTCTCCTTCTTCTATAATCATCATGATTGATTCAGCAGTCTTTTTTCGTATTCATCGAAATTATATTCTCTTTGCTGGAAATTGTTGAAACGGTTGGGCGTGGATGACTGGGCCGGTTTGGCGGCAGTTTCACGGCTGAGTTTGCGCTTCTTGTGTTCCGCATCCAGAACTTTGATGTCATCCTCTGTACGGACCTTTTTTTTCTTCCAGCCGGAGAGGATCTTATCGGCATACTGAAAGCTTGGCTGGCCGGTCTGCATGATCGTACGGCTGCATGCTTCCTGAATGATATCCATGCTGAAATCGTAATCTTTCAGCCATTTATCCATCAGTGCCACTTCACTGTCCACCGGATTCCGGTTATTGATACCGAGCGCCTTCAAAATAGTAAAATAATCTTTGCCAAAATGGGAACCGGCATCTTTGGCCATCTGCACGGTGGTGATGCCTGCTTCTGCCCATGCGAGGGCTACCGTTTCGATATAGCGGATACTCTTATGGTTGCGGCTGACACAGTATTCGATCAGATATTCGATCAGGTCTGCAGACAGCTTCAGTCCGTCGTAGAAAAAGAGAATCTTCTGCATTTCTGTCGCTGTCAGTGTTTTGCCGAGATACTGTTCTGCAATATACAGAAGCTGGATAATATCCTCGCTCTGCTTGAGTTCTTTGATGCGGTCCGGAGTAAGTGCTGCTGTATCTGGAACATGGACGGAATTCCCGGATTCTGACGGCATATTTCCGTATTGAGGAGTGTTTTCTCTTAATATACCGGCGGAAGCGGAATTGTCATGGGAAGTTCTGTAAAAATTGTCCTGAGAACCTTCGGGTGTTTCGGAGATGGAAACAGATTCTGTTTCGGTTTTTGGCATTTTTTTGGCTGAAACAGAATGGCCGGAAAGGTTTTCAGAATTTGTCTTTACAGGAAGAATACTGATTCCGCAGAGAGTTCTGCTGTTATCATAATCCAGGAAAATGAGTTCCTGTTTGGACCAGTATTTCAGCGCGCGGATAATATCCCGCTCTGTACAGAGCAGGCGGTCTGCCATTTCTTCCAGGCTGAAAGAAACCGGGGCATTGGAAAGCATTCTTACCAGATAGATATATACTTTGACAAATTCCCCGTTGGCTTCCGGCATGTATTGATCGATGAAATAATTGGATATAACAGTAACCTCCGTGCGGGAGGGGCTGTTCAGTGTGATCATACCCATGAATGTCACTCACTTTCTTGGATGGAAAAACGTTGTTTATGAATCTGTGATACCTGTTTCGGCAGTTCTGCCGGCACGGTATCTTTTTGGTACTTCTGGATTATAGCACAACCATTTTCAAAAGAGAACCTCTTTTTTTCAGGGGCAATTCATCCACATTTCGGATGTGGATAATGTGGATAATGTGGATAGTGTAAAAATGCGTTTTATTATTGCAAACCGCCAGAAAGTGCGGAAATACAAGGGATTTGTAAAGTTTTAGGGTATTTTGTAAGCGAAAAATGTCGAATTATGTCAATCAATTAATACACATAAAAATCCACATTCTAAGGTGGGAGAAAATGTGTATAAATATGTGGATAATGTGGATAACTTGCATCAAGCCTTATAAATCAAGGGTTTTCAGATGTGTATAAAATTTATGAAAAAATATTTCTGATTTGCCGCAGTACGGTCCTGCCCGGAGAGGAATTATATTGCGAAAGCAATCCGCCGCAGGCGGAGAATCCTGCAGAGCAGGGTGCTTTCTCCTATCATAGAAAAATACAAAGCATTTTCTTATGATTAATATAAGAAAAGCCATTACCGGCTGAAACCGGTAATGGCTGGTGAAGTTTATGCGGACAACCTGTGTGAAGGCGGAAAGTCTGTATACAGGGATTGCGCTTATTGCCCGAGCAGATGTTCTCCGATATTGACAACATCTCCGGCTCCCATAGTGATCAGAAGATCGCCTTCTGTACAGTTCTCGAGAAGATAAGTCTCGATTTCATCAAAGGTAGGGAAGTATTCACAGGGAGTCCCCAGCTCCTGAATCTGCTTCTGAATATCTTCTGAAGAAATGCCGAGGTTATCGGTTTCTCTGGCTGCATAGATATCTGCAAGCACCACATGGTCTGCAAGTGTGAGTGCCCGGGCAAATTCCGGCAGGAGAGCTTTGGTGCGGGAATATGTATGAGGCTGGAATACACACCAGATGGTTTTGTGCGGATAATTCCCTGCAGCATGGAGTGTGGCTTCGATTTCGGTAGGATGATGGGCATAGTCATCAATAATGGTGACTCCGCCTACTTTGCCTTTCAGCTGGAAACGGCGGTCTGTTCCGGTAAAACCATTCAGTCCTTCTGTGATGGCAATGTCCGCAAGACCGAGCAGATGTCCGACGGCAACGGAAGCCAGTGCATTGGATACGTTGTGAATACCCGGAACCTTCAGACTGTAGGTGCCTGCATTCTGTCCGTCCTTCAGAACGGTGAAGGTGGCATGTCCGAATTCGTCATAGGTAATATCCTGTGCAGTGTACTGCGCGTCATGCTCAAGACCGTAAGTGATCACATGACAGGGAAGATCGCGGATGATTTCCTCGTAAGCAGGAGTATCGGCATTGATGATCAGTGTGCCGTCTGCCGGAAGAAGTTCTGCAAATCTGCGGAAAGAATGACGGATATCCTGGATGTCTTTGAAAAAATCCAGATGGTCTGCATCCATATTCAGGATAATGCTGATTTTCGGGAAAAAGCTCAAAAAACTGTTGGTGTATTCACATGCTTCGGTCAGGAACATTTCAGACTGTCCCACACGGATGTTGCCGCCGATAGCAGGAAGAATGCCTCCTACACTGATGGTGGGGTCGCAGTTTCCCGCAAGAAGCATGTGGGAAATCATAGAAGTAGTGGTTGTTTTGCCGTGTGTACCGGAAACAGCAATCGGTGTGTCATAATTACGCATGATCTGTCCGAGAAGCTGGGCCCGGGTAAGCATGGGAATGCC
Source organism: uncultured Blautia sp. (assembly GCA_945864225.1). Classification (GTDB taxonomy): domain Bacteria; phylum Bacillota; class Clostridia; order Lachnospirales; family Lachnospiraceae; genus Blautia_A. Next base: position 26,944 of record CAMBAL010000033.1, read on the forward strand.
TTTCGATGCTGCGCAGGCAAATTCCGGATTATCCGGATGAATGGCTGCGGTATATACGACAACCTGGACGGAATCTTCGATGTTGGAAGCGCGCTGTCCGTAAAAAATCTTTGCTCCTCGTTCTTCCAGCGTTCTGGTGAGCGGGCTTTCTTTGGCATCAGAGCCGGAAACTGTGAAATTCTCTTCCAGCAGAATCTCTGCAAGGCCGCTCATACTGATACCGCCGATACCGATGAAATGAATATGCAGCGGTTTGTGAAAGTCTATCTGATACATAATATAATCTCCTAATATCATATTCCTGTCTCTTATACACATCTGACGCTGCCGACGATACTCCTTG
>CAMBAL010000034.1 GCA_945864225.1 uncultured Blautia sp.
CTACACAAGGAGTATCGTCGGCAGCGTCAGATGTGTATAAGAGACAGACTTTGTTCTTTATGGGCGCACTTGTTCTTCTTTTTGGAAATACAGAATATGTGCAGGGGCTGATTGGCGGAAGAAATATTATTGTATTTGTATGTACCTTTGTTGGTGTGAATGCAATCTGTGAGATGATTTCCGCAACAGTACTTACAGGAGCGGTAGGAACTGCTCTGTCCAAGGCACATCTGATTCCGGCTTCTCAGATGACCGGAGAGAAAGCAGTTAAGGGCGCTTTGGAATAAAATTCTCAAAAATACCGGGAGTTGAATATATGATTTTAGCGATTGATATCGGAAATACCAATATTGTAGTGGGCTGTATTGATCAGGAAAAGACGTATTTTATTGAACGGCTTTCCACAGTCCGTACCAAAACGGAACTGGAATATGCCATAGATCTTAAGACTGTGCTGGATATTTATCATATAAAGAAGGCAGATATCGAGGGGTGTATCATTTCATCTGTTGTCCCTCAGATTACCAATGTTGTGATTAAGGCAGCGGAAAAAATTCTGAAAAAAGAAGTGATGGTCATTGGACCGGGATTGAAAACAGGCCTGAATATTATGCTGGATAATCCCAGTGAGATGGGAGCAGACCGGGTGGCAGATGCTGTGGCTGCGCTTTCTGAGTATCCGGTGCCGTTTGTCACGGTAGACATGGGAACGGCAACTACGTTTTCTGTTGTAGATTCCAAAAAACGTTATATCGGCGGAATGATCATGCCGGGAGTACGTGTTTCTCTGGATGCTCTGGTGGCACGTGCATCACAGCTCAGCGGAATCAGTATTGAAGAGCCCAAAAAGCTCATTGGAAAGAATACCATTGACTGTATGAAGAGTGGTATTCTCTATGGGAATGCTGCGGCAGTGGACGGTATCATAGACAGGATTGAAGAAGAACTGGGAGAGAAAGTAACAGTTATCGCGACCGGCGGAATGGCAAGAAAAATTGTTCCGCATTGTAAACGGGACATTATTCTGGATGAAGATCTGTTGCTGAAAGGACTTCTGGTAATCTACGAGAAAAACAAATAAGAAGCTGAATAATAAAAAGCAGCATTATAAGAAAAGTCAATAAGAAAAAATAAACAGGAGTTATGAGTGGAATCGCTCATAACTTCTGTTTTTTATATTACCGGAAAGTGTTTCGCATTTTCCGGTAATATAAAAAGCCTTCCGGGAAGGATTCTTTCTCATCGATTCCCGAAGCGTTTCATTTTGTAATGATAATAAATAATGAACATCATTGCGGTCACGGTCCAAGTGAGGGGATAGGCGGCAATAATCATCTCAATGCATGGATTTTTCGGTACAGCGATAAACATCCACGCAACGCGGAGAAGACAGGTTCCGAACAGGGTAAGGAAAGTAGGAATCATCACATCACTGATTCCCCTGAGTGAACCTGAGAGTATTTCAATAAAAACGAAAATTACGTAGGTTGGTGTGATCAGCTTCAGCATATAGGCGCCAATCTGAACGACATTTGGGTCATCGGTAAAAATCCGGAACAGCGGTACACGGAACAGAATCAGGAAGGTACACATAAATACAGAGGAACACAGATCCATGACGAGACAGATACGGGTACTTTTGCGGATGCGGTCGCGTCTGCCTGCTCCATAATTCTGCCCTACAAAAGTCGTGATGGACATTCCGAAAGCACTGTTGATCATCCAGAATACCGCATCCAGTTTGCCGTATGCAGCCCATGCAGCAGTGGTGTCGGTGCCGAAAACATTGATGGCGGCCTGAATGATAATATTGGAAAGACTGTACATAACCGACTGAAATCCTCCGGGAAGACCGAGATAAAGCTGAGATTTCAGTACACGGCGGTGAATGCGGATTTTTTTGAGCTGCAGTTGATAGATGTCAGATGATCGCATCAGGGCAGATGTGACAAGAACTGCGCTGACAGCCTGGGCCAGAACTGTTGCAGCAGCAGCTCCTGCAATGCCCAGATGAAATCCCATAACCATAACAAGATCCAGAATAATGTTTAAAAAACAGCAGATGATCAGGTAATAAAGCGGACGTCTGGAATCTCCTGTGGCACGGAGAATTCCGGACCCTATATTGTAAATGAATATAAAAACAATGCCGGCGAAATAGATTCGAAGATAAACTTCCGAAGAAGCAATCAATTCCGGTGAGGTGTTCATCCATCGAAGCAGAACAGGAGAACACAGGATGCCAAGAATCATAAAAAAGACTCCGCCTGCAATGGAGAAAGCATATGCCGTATGAAGACTGTCGTTCAGGGTTTTGGTATCTCTGGCACCGTAATACTGGGAGACAATTACCCCTGCGCCGGTTGACAGACCTGTGAAAAAGCCAATGACCAGATTCGTGATCTGACCGGCAGAACCGCCGACGCTTGCCAGTGCTTCCTTGCCGACAAATCGTCCTACAATGACCATATCAATGGTATTATAAAACTGCTGGAAAAACGTACCAAGCAGAATGGGGAAGAAAAAGAACAGGAGCTGCTTCCAGATAACCCCTTCGGTGATCTGGTTTCCTGTGCTTATCTGTCGTTTCATGATAGATGCCTCCTGAAGTTGATATCATTTATTGCTGTTCATTGGTGTTATTCCGAGATTTATTCTGATATGGATCGGACAGACTCTCGGGATAGATAATCCGGCTGTTCCGGATAAAAAAATGCTTTCTGAAAATCATCAGGAACAGGAGCGGTAAAAAGCATGCGGTCTCCGGTCAGCGGATGGGTAAAGGAAAGCTGATAGGAGTGCAGCGGCTGTCTGCGGATCCGGTCATACACCGGATGATAAAGATAATCTCCCGGAAGAGGGTAGCCGAGGTGCTTCATATGTACACGAATCTGGTGTGTTCGGCCTGTTTCCAGATGAAGTTCCACTAAGGAACAGCCGTTTCCTACGGCAAGCCGTTCAAAATGAGTAACAGCGGATTCGCCTGACTCATAATTCACTTCCCGTTCAATGGTGGATCCCTCCACACGTGCGATAGGGGCGGAAACTGTTCCTCTTTCCGGTGGAATCCCTTCCACAAGTGCCAGATAAGTACGCCGGATCTGCCGGTTTCGCATCTGCCGGGAAAGAATGGCTGCGCTCAGGGCATTTTTTGCAAGAATCAATGCACCCGTGGTATCCCGGTCCAGCCGGTTGACACAGCGGTACACAAAGGATTCTCCTTTCTGCGCATAATAAAAAGCCACCCCGTTTGCCAGAGTATTTTCATAATTGCCAAGCGATGGATGAATCGGCATATTGGCGGGCTTGTTGATCACCAGAATGTCTTCGTCTTCGTAGAGGATGGAGAATTCCATCTGAATCGGGATGATTTTTGAGGAAGACTCCGTTTCCAGTATGCGGACCTGAAGCTGGTCACCGGTTTTCAGAAGACTGTGTCCGTATCCGCGCTGGCTGTTTAGAAGAATGGCATGTTTGTCGGCCTTCATCCCGGTCAGGATATGTCTGGAAAAACCTCTGCTTCGAAGAAAGGATAAAATTTCCGTTCCGGCATCTTTGTCTTCAATCTGATAATTAACGATTCTGTCCAACGAAAAGCCCCTCCTTTTTTTCTCAGCTCATACTATAACAGATAAAACATTTTTCTTCAACGGATGAATATCATAGAGTTCAGAGGTTTGTTAATGTTAACTGAAAAAAGTAATTATTATAGGATGGAAAAAGTGATTTTATACGAAGGAATCCCTCAATATAATTGACTTTTTTACAGGCAGAAGATATAATAAGTAGCGGATTATAAGGAAACAGCATTCAGGAAGCAGGTGGAACTCCTGCACAAGTCCGTTACTGTAAAAGCCAGATACTGACTGTTGTTTTCCGGGACAGAAAATCCTGCGGCAACCGGGAGATTCTGGTGTTTTCTGGGGTTTTGTTGTCATGCAAAACTCTTTTTATATTACAGGAAAGTGCGACAAAAGGAGCAATGCCATGGGACATAAGACAGGGCTGGAGGACTGTTATGTCATCCGCAATCAGAAAAAAATGCGTTTTGGCTATACTACAGGTTCCTGTGCAGCAGCAGCCTGTAAGGGGGCTGTATCCATGCTTCTTGGCGGAGAAATGCTGAAAGAAGTGGAACTGATGACTCCGAAGGGAATTCTTCTTCACCTGGAACTTCTGGATATAGAAAAAGATGGCGACAGTGTTTCCTGTGCGGTGCGCAAGGATGCCGGAGATGATCCGGATACGACCAATGGAATTCTCGTTTATGCAAAAGCGGAAAAAACGAAGGGGAATGATATCGTTGTTGACGGTGGAATCGGTGTTGGACGAGTGACCAGACCTGGACTTTCCCAGAAAGTCGGAGAAGCTGCCATTAATCCGGTTCCGAAAGCTATGATTCTTCGAAGTGCCCGGGAGGCGACGGAGCGTTTTGAATATGAAGGCGGCCTGAAAATCACCATTTCCGTCCCGGAAGGCACAGAAATTGCGAAAAAGACGTTTAATCCCAGGCTTGGAATCGTGGGCGGTATTTCCATCCTCGGTACGTCCGGAATTGTGGAACCGATGAGTGAAAAGGCTTTGGTGGAAAGTATTCGTGTGGAGATGAAACAGCATGTGGCACAGGGGGAAAAATACCTTCTGGTAACTCCCGGTAATTACGGTGCGGATTATCTTCGGGAACATATGGATCTTCCCTTTGAAAAAAACATCAAGTGCAGCAATTATGTGGGCGAGACCATTGACATGGCCATTGATATGGGGGTAAAGGGAATCCTTTTTGTTTCTCATATCGGTAAATTTGTAAAAGTGGCCGGCGGCATTATGAACACGCATTCCCACAGTGCGGACAGCCGTATGGAGATATTGTGTGCCAATGCCATTCGGGCAGGAGCAGATCTTAACTGTGCACGGGAAATCCTGGATGCCGGCACTACGGATGAGGCACTGGATATTCTTCAGGGGAATGAGATTCTTGTTCCGACTATGAAAAAAATTACGGAAAAAATTCAGTTTTATCTGAATCACCGGTCTTATGAGCAGATTCTTCTGGGAGCTGTGATCTTTAACAATACTTATGGTTATCTGGGACAGACACAGGATGCAGAAGAACTGATACGAAGATTATCTGACGGAAGTCAGAGAGAATGATAGATAGCAGCAGAGTATTTTTGAAAAAGGAGAAAAGAAATATGAGTGGAAAGTTATACGGAGTAGGTGTAGGTCCCGGAGATCCGGAGCTGCTTACGCTGAAAGCACTGAGACTGATTCGTGAAGCAGATGTGATCGCAGTACCGGGAAATGACCCGATAGATAGTGTTGCATACAAGATTGTAAAGGGGGCATATCCGGAACTGGATGAAAAAGAGATTATGGCTGTTCCGATGCCTATGACAAAAGATAAAGACACTCTGAAAAAGGCTCACGAGGAAGGTACTTCTATGATAGGCAGTGTACTGGAACAGGGACGGAATGTGGTATTTCTGACTCTCGGAGATCCAACGGTCTATTCCACTTATATTTATGTACACAAACGAATCTGTGGACTGGGCTATGAAACAGAAATTGTTTCCGGTATCCCGTCTTTCTGTGCAGTTGCAGCCAGGCTGAATATGAGTCTTGTGGAAAAGGCAGAGCCTCTGCATGTGATTCCTGCTTCTTATCAGATTGAAGAAGCACTGAAGCTTCCGGGAACCAAAGTCCTGATGAAAGCGGGCAAAAAAATGAAAGAAGTGAAGGACCGGATCAAAGAGCAGGGAGCGGATGGTGTCATGATCGAAAACTGCCAAATGCCGGATGAAAAGATTTACAGATCTGTGGAGGAGATTCCGGAAAATGCCGGATATTATTCCCTGATCATTGTTAAGGAGAATTGATGAAGAGAAACAATTCCTGAATCATAATATAAAAGAAGCGTAAGGAGAATGAACGATGGTACATTTTGTAGGAGCTGGTCCGGGAGCACCGGATCTTATCACAATCAGAGGAAAACAGTATCTGGAAGAAGCAGATGTGATTATTTATGCAGGATCTCTTGTAAATCCGAAGCTTCTGGAATACAGCAAAGACGTCTGCACAATCTATAACAGTGCAAAAATGACACTGGAGGAAGTTATTTCTGTAATTGAAAAGGCAGAGGCAGCAGGCAAAACAACCGTGCGTCTGCATACCGGTGACCCGTGTCTTTACGGTGCGATCCGTGAGCAGATGGATATTCTGGATGAAAAAGGAATCGCCTATGATTCCTGTCCGGGTGTCAGCTCTTTCTGCGGTGCGGCTGGGGCATTGAATCTGGAATATACGCTGCCGGATATTTCCCAGAGCGTGATTATCACAAGAATGGAAGGAAGAACACCGGTTCCTGCTAAAGAAAGTATTCAGTCTTTTGCAGCGCATCAGGCGACCATGGTAGTTTTTCTGAGCACCGGAATGCTGGAGGAACTGAGCCGCAGACTGATCGAAGGCGGCTATACCGCAGATACTCCTGCGGCAATCGTATACAAAGCCACCTGGGAAGATGAAAAGACGTTTGTCTGCACAGTAGGAACTCTTGCACAGACTGCAAAGGAAAACAATATTACCAAAACAGCACTGATGATTATCGGAGACGTGGTAAATGCGGCTCACTATGATCGTTCCAAGCTTTATGATCCTTCCTTTACGACGGAATTTCGTAAAGCAACCAAATAAGATTCAGAATGTCATTCAAATAATTAATAAAGAAGCAGAAAAATCAAAAATATCAATCAGAAGTAAGAAGCATAATCAGAAGTAACAAACATAAACAGAAGCAATGAGGTAGGATGGATATGAAAGCAGCAATTTTGTGCTTCAGCCTTACCGGCTATGAAACAGGAAGACGTCTGATGACTGGACTTCAGGAGATGGGATGGCAGGCAGCTCTGGATGCAAAAAGCAAATATCTGCCGGAATCCATTACGATTAGCCATCAGGCATGGACAGAACAGAAATTCCGGGAAGCGGATGCGGTGATTTTTGTGGGAGCATGCGGCATCGCTGTTCGCAGTATTGCACCGTTTGTAAAAAGTAAAAAGACTGATCCTGCCGTGCTGGTCATTGATGAATGCGGGAAATTTGTAATCTCTCTTTTATCCGGACACCTTGGGGGCGCCAATGAACTGGCTGTCAGAGCAGGTGAAATTCTGGAAGCACAGCCGGTAGTGACAACAGCTACAGATCTTCACGGCCGGTTTGCTGTGGATGTTTTTTCCAGAAAAAACGGGTGCAGTATCTTTCATATGAAAGCGGCAAAGGGAGTCTCTGCTGCGCTTCTTGCCGGCAGGCAGGTGGGATTTTACAGTGAATTTCCTTATGAAGGTGAGCTGCCGGAAGGACTGGTGCTCTGCGATATTCAGGAAGAATCAAAACCGGAGATCGGAATAGCAGTGACTGTTTACCGGAATGTGCTGCCTTTTGCATCTACTGTTCAGATTGTGCCGCGTGTGGTTACCATGGGCATTGGCTGTAAAAAGGACAAAGAACCGCAGGCTGTGCTGGAAACCGCTTCGGAAAGCCTGAAAACCTCGGGCATATACAGAGAGGCCATTTCTGCACTGGCAAGCGTGGATCTCAAAAAAGAAGAGCCTGCACTTCTTGCGCTCAGCGAAAAATGGCAGGTACCTTTTGAAACTTATTCCGGAGAAGAATTGCGTGCAGTTTCCGGAGAATTTACACCGTCTGACTTTGTCAAAAAGGTGACGGGAGTGGATAATGTATGTGAGAGAAGTGCGGTTCTTGCCAGCGGGCATGGCCATCTGATACAGAATAAAACATGCGGCTGCGGCGTGACAACAGCGATGGCAGTCCGGGATTGGAGGATTTGTTTTGAGTAAAATTTATGTGGCAGGCATCGGACCGGGGGCATACGACCAGATGACCGGAAAAGCAATCCGTGCCCTTGAAGAAAGTGATGTGATCATCGGATATACCGTTTATGTGGATCTGGTAAAGGAACATTTTGCAGATAAGGAATTTATGACCACTCCGATGAAAAAAGAAGTAGACCGCTGTATTCTGGCTTTTGAAGAAGCCAGAAAAGGCAAAAATGTATCCATGATCTGCAGCGGCGATGCAGGCGTTTATGGTATGGCTGGTCTGATGTACGAAATAGGAGAGGAATATCCGGAGGTAGAACTGGAAATTATTCCGGGTGTAACAGCAGCGACCGGCGGAGCGGCAGTTCTTGGCGCACCGCTCATTCACGATTTTTGTCTGATCAGTCTGAGCGATCTTCTGACTCCGTGGGAAAAAATCGAAGCCAGACTGCTTGGAGCATCTCAGGCGGATTTTGTGATCTGCCTTTATAATCCGTCCAGCCGCAAGCGCCATGACTATCTGCAGAAGGCCTGTGATCTTATGATGCAGTACAAATCACCGGATACCGTATGCGGAATTGTTGCCAATATCGCACGTGAAGGGGAAACCTCCAGAGTGATGACTCTGAAAGAACTGCGTGATACGCAGGTGGATATGTTTACGACGGTATTTATCGGAAATTCACAGACCAGAGAAATCAATGGAAAAATGGTCACACCAAGAGGCTATCGGAGATAACTATGTACAAAGTCATTGTTTTTGCAGGTACAACAGAAGGATATGATCTGTGCCGTTATCTGTCCAGAAATCAGATTCCGGTACTGGCCTGCGTGGCAACGGAGTATGGAAGCAGATCGGTGGAGGAAAATCCTTTTCTGAAGGTGCAGGCAGCCAGACTTACGCAGGAAGAGATGGAAAAGCTGTTTGAGGAAATCCGGCCGGAGATGGTGCTGGATGCAACCCACCCTTATGCTGCGGAAGTGACAAAAAATATACATACGGCATGTGAGAATGCAGGAATCGTTTATCAGCGCGTGCTGAGAGAAGAAGGAGACAGCGGAGACCAGGAAAACGCTGTTTATGTGGACAGTCCTGAGGCAGCAGTGGAATACCTGAAAAATACAGAAGGAAATATACTCCTTACGACAGGAAGTAAGGAACTGGGCAAATTTACCGCACTTCCGGGATATCAGGAGAGGCTCTATGCCAGAGTACTTTCCCTTCCGTCTGTGATGACAGCCTGTGCTTCCTACGGTCTGGAGGGAAAACATCTGATCGGGATGCAGGGACCGTTTTCCAGAGAACTGAATGCGGCGATGCTCCGGCAGTATGACTGCAGATATCTGGTAACCAAGGATTCCGGCAAGGCAGGCGGTTTTCTGGAAAAAGCGGAAGCTGCCATGGAATGTCAGGTACAGCTGGTGATTATCGGACGTCCTCTGCAGGAGAAAGGGCTTTCCCTGAAAGAATGCAGGAAAATGCTGGGAGAGCATTTCGGTATTCTGGAAAAACCTCAGGTAACGCTTCTTGGAATCGGAATGGGAAGCAGGGATACGCTGACTGTACAGGGACAGAGAGCACTGGAACGTGCGGATCTGCTCATTGGAGCAAGACGTATCGCAGATTCGGTGAAGCTTTCTCATCATCAGGTGCTTTATGAGTACCGGAGTGATGTGATCGCAGATTATATTCATTCCCATCCGGAGTTTGCACATGTAGTGGTGGCGCTTTCCGGGGATGTGGGATTTTACAGCGGAGCCAGAAAACTTCTTTCCCTGCTTGGGGAGGATACGGAAGTAATCTGCGGAATCTCGTCCGTGGTTTATTTTATGGCAAAAATCGGTTTATCCTGGGATGATGCCAAAATTGTCAGCGCACATGGAAGAAGCTGCAATCTGATTTCCCTGATTCGCTGCTGCCGCAAAGTATTTGCGATACTTGGAACCTCTGATGGGGTTTCACAGCTTGCGCGGAAACTGACAGATTACGGAATGGGAGATGTGATTCTCTATGTGGGAGAAAATCTTTCCTACAAAAATGAAAAAATATTTGCAGCTCCTGCAGCCAAACTGACAGAATATCAGGGAGATCCCTTAAGTGTAATCTGTGCTTACAACGAAAATTCTGTATCGCGTCTGGAAACACATGGGATTCCGGATGAAGAATTTATCCGCGGAAAAGCACCGATGACAAAAGAAGAAGTGAGGACGGTTTCACTTTCCAAACTGAAGCTTACCGAGGATTCCATCTGCTATGATGTAGGCGCAGGTACCGGTTCGGTATCTGTGGAGATGGCGCTGCGTGCACACCAGGGCATTGTTTATGCGATTGAAAAAAAGGAGGAGGCAGCAGAGCTTCTTCTTCAGAATAAAAAGAAATTTGCAGCAGATAATCTGGAAATCGTTCATGGAATGGCTCCGGATGCGCTGGAAAATCTGCCTGTACCGACACATGCGTTTATCGGAGGTTCGTCAGGAAATCTTCGCGAAATCCTGCAGGTACTGCTTGAGAAAAATGAGCATGTGCGTATTGTGATCAACTGTATTACTCTGGAAACGATTTCGGAAGCGCTCTCTGCAATCCGGGAATTCGCATTTGAGGAAACTGAAGTGGTACAGCTGGCTGCCTCACGGGCAAAGGAAATCGGGAGATATCATCTGATGATGGGGGAAAATCCGATTTATATGATTACATGTCAGAAATAAGCAGAAAGAGAGGGGCTGCATGATGAAAATACCAAGGATTCTTCTGGCTGCAGGAGCAAGCGGAAGCGGAAAGACACTGATCACCTGCGGACTTTTGCAGGCACTGGTAAATCGTGGAAAAAAGGTTGCATCGTTTAAATGCGGCCCGGATTATATTGATCCCATGTTTCACAGCCGTGTGATCGGGACGAAATCACGAAATCTGGATACATTTTTTACAGATGGAGAAATGGTCAGATATCTGCTGACAGAGAATGCGTCAGACTGTGATATTGCAGTGATCGAAGGCGTGATGGGATTTTATGACGGTGTAGGCGGGATTACGGACAAAGCCAGCGCTTATGATCTTGCAGACACCACGGATACGCCGGTAATTTTTATTGTGAACAGCAGGGGAATGAGTATTTCCCTGGCCGCTTATGTGAAAGGATTCCTGGAATACCGGAAGAACAGTCATATTCAGGGAGTAATTTTGAATCAGATGTCCCCGATGCTTTATCCGAGAATGAAAAAGCTTTTGGAAGAAGAACTCGGTGTTCAGGTTCTGGGTTATGTGCCGAAGGTGGAGGACTGTGTGATCGAGAGCCGCCATCTGGGTCTGGTGCTTCCTGATGAAATTCCGGAGCTGAAAAGCCGTCTTGAAAAACTTGCAGGAGTTTTGGAAAAAACACTGGATATGGATGCGATTCTTGCTCTTGCTGAAAATGCAGCGCCAGTGCAATTAAAGGAACATTGTATTCATGACGCTGCAGAGAATAATGTATATGCCTGGCGCCTGCCGGAAAAAGTGCGCATAGGTGTGGCAGATGATGAGGCGTTCTGTTTCTTTTATGAGGATAATTTCCGGCTGCTTCGAAATATGGGGGCGGAACTGGTTTCTTTTTCTCCTATTCACGACCGAACACTTCCGGAAGACCTTGACGGAATACTGCTTTATGGCGGTTATCCGGAGCTGAACGGTTCGCTTCTTGAGCAGAACGAAACTATGCGGCAGGATGTTTCGCAGGCGATAAAACAGGGAATTCCCTGTATGGCGGAATGCGGCGGATTTATGTACCTTCATGAAGAAATGGAGGGAATGGACGGAAGGTTTTATCATATGGCAGGGGTGATTCCGGGAAAAGTATACCGCACACCAAAACTTTCCAGATTTGGTTATATTACACTGGAAAAAAATGATTCCCTTCCGGATGCAGACTTTTTTGGAAATTCTGACCCGGGGAAAATTCCGGCACATGAATTTCATTATTTTGATTCAGAGAACTGCGGTTCTGCGCTTCATGCTTCTAAGCCGGCCAGCACAAGAGGATGGGACTGTATGCACAGCAGGGAACGGCTTCTGGCCGGATTCCCGCATCTGTATTATTATGGAAATCCCTGTGTACCGCAGACGTTTCTGAAGAAATGCCTGGAATATAAAAGGAGCAGAAAATGAAATATGGAATGATTGCCCTGGCAGCAGGGTTTCTTATAGATTTGATCGTGGGTGATCCGCGATGGCTTTATCATCCGGTCTGCCTGATCGGAAATCTGATCGCGCTTCTGGAAAAGCAAATTCGAAAGATTTTTCCGAAAACAGACAGGGGAGAACTGGCAGGCGGATGTCTGGAAGTGTTGCTTGTATGTCTGCTCAGCGGAGGAATTCCACTGGGGATTCTTGTGGTTTTATACAGAATCGCTCCCTGGCTGGGACTTGTTCTGGAAACCTTCTGGTGTTATCAGCTTCTTGCCACGAAATCTTTAAAGACAGAGAGCATGAAAGTGTATGACCGGCTGAAAAACGGCACCTTAGATGAGGCAAGGTATGCGGTTTCCATGATCGTGGGCCGTGATACACAATCCCTGACAGAAGAAGGTGTGACAAAGGCGGCAGTGGAAACGGTTGCGGAAAATACTTCCGACGGCATCATTGCCCCTATGCTTTATATGGCAATTGGCGGAGTACCGCTGATGTTTCTGTACAAAGGCATCAATACCATGGATTCCATGCTTGGATATAAGAATGAGAAATATCTGTATTTTGGCAGGTGTGCTGCGAAACTGGATGATGTGGTAAATTATATTCCATCAAGAATTTCCGGATGGCTGATGGTGGCGGCATCCTTTTTGACCGGAATGGATGGAAGAAATGCTGCGAAAATTTATCTCAGAGACAGACACAATCATGCAAGTCCCAATTCTGCACAGACAGAAGCGGTTATGGCAGGCGCGCTGGATGTGCAGCTTGCCGGAAATGCCTGGTATTTTGGGAAATTATATGAAAAACCAACCATCGGGGATCCCATCCGTCCGGTAGAAGTTGAGGATATCCGAAGAGCAAATCATCTTCTGTATGCTGCAGCAGTACTTGGAGTGCTGGTATTTCTGGCTGTACGGGGACTGTTTGCGTATATGATAGTGATGTGATATCTATGAGTAATGAATGTGATACATATAGGAAATGACAGAAGCATGTAACTGATTCGAAAGTTTAGTAATTTATGGGGCAGTTTCAGGTGATGAGAATGCTATGAAATATAACAGTAAAGAAAGTCTGACAGGAGTAACAATCATGCAGAAACATATTCATGGAGGAAATATCTATCAATATGAAAATTGTCTGGATTTTTCTGCCAACTGCAATCCTCTGGGAACCCCGGAGAGTGTAAAAAAAGCGGCAGCGGAAAGTCTGGAACGGATATCGGAATATCCGAGAGTGGGCTGCGGTCCTCTTCGCAAAGCAATTGGAGAGTATGAGGGAATTGATGGAGAAAATATCCTCTGCGGAAATGGAGCGGCAGAAGTGATTTTTTCTCTATGCAGAGCAGTGAAGCCCCAAAATGCCCTTGTACCTGCACCGACGTTTGCAGAATATGAACAGGCATTGAGAAGTGTGGATTGCCGGGTGGAATACGGCTATCTGAAGGAGGAAGAGGGATTTTGCCTGAAAGATTCCTTTCTGGAGCTGATTCATGATTATCTGGAGATTCATGATCATCTGGATATGATATTTCTCTGCAATCCCAATAACCCTACCGGGGTTTTGACAGAGCGGGAAATTCTTCTGAAGATTCTGGAAATCTGCGTGCAGAAGAATATTCTGCTGGTGGTGGATGAATGTTTTCTGGATTTTGTCAGAGAACCCGAACGATATACATTGAAGTCACAGCTTGCATTGCATAAAAATCTTTTTATCCTGAAGGCATTTACCAAACGGTATGCCATGGCAGGTATTCGTCTCGGGTATGGTATGTGCGCAGACAGAGAACTCCTGGAGCGGATGGAGACCGTGACCCAGCCGTGGAATGTTTCCACAGTAGCACAGGAAGCCGGTATCGCCGCTTTAAAAGAACAGGAATATGTGGAGCGGGGAAGACAGTTGATTTTTCGGGAATCTGAGAAGCTGAAGAGACAGATGGAAGCGTTGGGACTGAAAGTATTTCCGTCACAGGCAAATTATCTGTTTTTTAAAGGCCCGACCGGTCTTTTTGACGACTGTGTCAGAGAGGGGATTCTGATTCGAAGCTGCAGCAATTATCCTGGTTTGGGTGAAGGTTATTACAGAATCGCGGTAAAACGTCCGGAAGAGAATACAAGGCTCATCATGACATTGGAAAAAATACTTTCCGGGAACTGATAAGCAGAATGAATATAAGAGCATTGATAAGCAGAAGAACGAAATAGGAAAGAAATTGATGAACAAAAGAAAAAACACAGATATTAGCGAACAGAAGTAAATTCTGCAGGGGAAATAAGAAACAGGAAGGAAGATGACAATGGCGAAGACAATTATGATTCAGGGAACCATGTCCAATGCAGGGAAAAGCCTCCTTGCTGCCGGGCTGTGCCGGATTTTTCATCAGGATGGTTATCGTGTGGCTCCTTTTAAATCTCAGAATATGGCGCTGAATTCCTTTATTACAGAGGAGGGGCTGGAGATGGGACGGGCACAGGTGATGCAGGCGGAAGCAGCAGGAATCACTCCGTCTGTTCTGATGAATCCCATTCTTTTAAAGCCGACAAATGATGTAGGTTCTCAGGTTATTGTAAACGGAGAAGTGTTGGGAACCATGAGTGCCAGGGATTATTTTAAATATAAGAAAAAACTGGTCCCGGATATTATGAAGGCTTTTCAGAAACTGTCTGAGGAGAATGATATCATTGTGATCGAAGGCGCCGGAAGCCCTGCGGAAATCAACTTAAAGGAAGAGGATATCGTAAACATGGGTATGGCAAAAATGGCCAAAGCACCGGTTCTTCTGGTGGGAGATATTGACCGCGGAGGTGTTTTTGCACAGCTTGTTGGTACGGTGGAGCTTCTGGAGGAAGAGGAACGTGCCATGGTAAAGGGCCTGATTATTAATAAATTCCGCGGTGACAAAACGATTCTGGATCCCGGTGTGGAAATGCTGGAACAGCGAAGCGGGATTCCGGTGGTCGGCGTGGCTCCTTATCTGCAGATCCAGGTGGAAGATGAGGACAGTCTGACAGAACGCTTTGACAGAAATCAGGAAGTGGGACAGATTGATATTGCTGTTGTACGTGTGCCGAGAATTTCCAATTTTACAGACTTTAATCCGCTGGAAAGTATCCCGGGAGTTTCCCTTCGTTACGTGAAACATGTCGGTGAACTTGGAAATCCGGATATGATCATTCTTCCGGGAACCAAAAATACCATGGATGACCTGAAATGGATGCGGGAGACCGGGATGGAAGCAGCCATTCTAAAAGAAGCAGCTGCCGGAAAAATGATTTTTGGTATCTGCGGCGGTTATCAGATGCTTGGAGAGACTCTGAGTGATCCATATGGCGTGGAAGCCGGCGGTTCCATGCGGGGAATGGGACTTCTTCCCATGGATACGGAATTCGCGAAAACGAAAACAAGGACAAGAGTTTCCGGTACTTTCTGTGCATTGGACGGAGATATGGAGGAATTTGACGGTGTTTCCCTGACCGGATATGAGATTCATATGGGAGAATCGGTTCTGAAAGAAGGAGCCGTACCATTCACTGTGATTAAAGATCAGGTGAGTGGAGAAGAAAAAACAGAAGGTGCATGCTGCAAAAACATCTGCGGTACTTATGTACACGGTGTATTTGACAGCGAGGGAGCTGCGGAAGCAATGATCCGTGTTCTTGGACGCAGAAAAGGCATTGATGTAAAGGATATGACAGGTGTGGATTTTGCCGCATTTAAAGAGACACAGTATGATATTCTGGCGGCAGAACTCCGGAAACATCTGGATATGGATAAGATTTATCAGATACTGGAGGAGGGAATCTGACATGAAAGTAGAATTGGAAAATGTAAAACCAATGGATATCGAAAAACGGAGCTTTCAGATTATTACAGAAGAGCTTGGAGATACACCGCTGACTCCGGGAACCGAACTGGTCGTGAAGCGCTGTATCCATACAAGTGCGGATTTTGATTATGCCAGAAATCTCTGTTTTTCTCCAAACGCAGTGGAAAAAGCCATGGAAGCCATCAAACAGGGAGCCTGTATTGTGACAGATACACAGATGGCAAAATCCGGAATCAATAAACGGGCGCTGGCACGTTACGGAGGCGAGGTGTATTGTTTTATGTCTGATGAAGATGTGGCGGAGATTGCCAGAAAAAATGGTACCACAAGAGCAACTGCCAGCATGGATAAGGCAGCTTTGCTGGATAAAAAGCTGATTTTTGCAATCGGAAATGCACCGACTGCGCTGGTACGCCTGTATGAACTGATCGAAGACGGAAAGCTGAATCCGGAACTGATCATCGGTGTGCCGGTAGGGTTTGTAAATGTGGTGCAGTCGAAGGAACTGATCATGGAAACAGAGGTTCCGTATATTGTGGCACGGGGAAGAAAAGGCGGCAGCAACATCGCAGCATGCATCTGCAATGCGCTGCTTTATATGATCGATAATAAGAGAGATTAGTGCAAAGAATACAAATGACCGACATGCGGATCGGCCTGAGTTTTTGTCGGGTCAGAGTGTGTTTGCTCTGTGTACGGGGAAGCGGCTGCAGACTTCATTCAGTAGTTTGCATGCCGGCAGAAAATCTTCCACGGGCATGGAGGAACAGGAAAGGATAACCGTCACTTCGTCTGTGGATTCCTTCAGAATCTGAATGCGCAGACCCTGTTCCCGGGCCTTTTCTTTTAGTTCTTTTCCGGTGAGAGAAACGGAAAGAGTGAGGGCAAGACTGGTACCTGCAGCACCGATCTGAATACGGCTGTCTTTTCCAAAGACCTCCTGAACAGCAGTCAGGAGCTGTTTGAGTTTGACGGAATACAATCGTTTCAGCTTTCGGGTCTGGGCAGCAAGGTGTCCGTCACGGATAAACTGGCAAAGAGCAATCTGTTCTGCTTTTGAGGCTGTCTGATTATAGCAGGCAGCTTTTTGCAGGTATGCATCCCGGAGAGATTCCGGAAGCACCATAAAGCTGATTCGGATAGAAGGCAGCAGAAGTCTGGAAAAAGATCCGATGTATACCACACCCTGTCCTCCTGCAAGACTGTGCAGGGACGGAGTTGGTTTCTGAAGATAGACAAATTCATTTTCAAAGTCATCTTCGATAATCAGACTGTCGTGTTCCGCGGCGTAGCGGATGAGTTCCAGCCTGCGGGAAATGGGCATGATCTCTCCCCATTTAGTCATATGGGCAGGGGAAACATATATGACGCCGCAGTCTTTGTTCCTGTAACGGACATCAAAACCGTAATCCCGGAATACTGTGCTGCCCTGGACAAAAGAAGGCGTCGGGAAAGACACTGTTTTTTTATCTTTCAGAAGCGGACAGAGAATATGCAGAAGACTCTGCACGCCGGCACCGACCACAATGTCGTCCGGACTGCACAGGACATTGCGCCGTTCTCTGATATAATCAGCCAGAGCCTGGCGGAAATCCGGTTCCCCCTGCGGCTCTCCGTAGGAAAGAAGACGTTCATCCTGCCTCAGAGCACTTTTGATGTAGCGGCGCCACAGATCAAACCGGAAGCTTTCCCGGTCTGCACCGGAGGAAGAGAAATCATACCGGCAGGCAGAGGGATTTTCTGTATGGGGATTTCTGGCAGGATCCGGTCTGGAAGCAATATTGGTCACATAATAACCGCTCTGTGCTTTGGAAATGATATATCCGTCAGCGGCAAGTTGAAGATAGGCATTCTCAATGGTTGTGCGGCTGAGCTTCAGTTCCTGGGCGCATTTGCGAAGAGAAGGCATTTTACTTCCGGGAAGCAGTTTGTGATTCAGA
Source organism: uncultured Blautia sp. (assembly GCA_945864225.1). GTDB lineage: Bacteria > Bacillota > Clostridia > Lachnospirales > Lachnospiraceae > Blautia_A. The sequence goes on from CAMBAL010000034.1 coordinate 17,767, forward strand.
ATCAGACCGCGGTAATAATGATAGATTTCCATGTATAAATGTTCATTTCGGACAGTTTTATCTAATTTCAGACTCATGCAGAATCCCCTTTCAGAGAACATGTGATTACGGAAAACAGATACAGAAACGGACGCTTCCATCAGATTGATGAAAGCAAAGAACATGTTCTGTTTTTTTGCATTTTCCACTATTATAGGAATTATTATAGGAATTATGAAAAAGATTGTCAATGAAGATTGGAATTGACATTGTCTGACCGAATGATTATGATTGATATAGATAAGTAGTACAAAGGAGAACAATAGATTATGAGTATTTCCATGATCGGAGTTGATCACAGCAGAGCTCCCCTGGACATCCGGGCGCTTTTTGCTTTTTCCAAAAAGAATGCGGGAGAGGCGATGGAAAAGCTGAAGGAACAGAAGGGGATTCTTGGCTGTATTATTTTGTCCACCTGTAACCGTCTGGAAATCTGGGTGAGTACAGAGGATGATGCGGAGATTTCTCTGTATGACAGCCTGTGCAGGATGAAAGGCGTGGCAGAACAGGGCTATGAGCAGTATTTCGTGAAGAGAGAAGACAGGGAGGCCGCAGAGCATCTGTTTTATCTTGCCAGCGGACTGAAATCACAGATTCTGGGAGAAGACCAGATCCTTACGCAGGTGAAAGACGCGCTGAATCTTGCAAGAGAGCACTTCACTACAGATGGTGTTCTGGAAGTGCTGTTCCGTATGGCGGTGACAGCAGGTAAAAAAATCAAGACAGAGGTGCCCTTTGCCCATGGGAATCCGTCCGTGATCCATCAGGCAATTCGTTTTCTGGAGGAACAGGGATATTTTGTCAGAGACAAAGTCTGTCTTGTGATCGGCAACGGGGAAATGGGAAAAGTTGCTGCACAGACGCTGAAGGAATGCGGGGCGGACGTGACCGTGACTGTGCGACAGTATCGAAGCGGAATGGTGAATATTCCGGTGGGATGCAAGCGGATCAATTATGGGGATCGTATGGAATATCTTCCACAGTGTGACCTGGTAGTGAGTGCTACTGCCAGTCCGAATTTCACCCTTCGGGAAGAACTTTTTGAAGGAGTGCAGTGTAAGGAAAAACTGGTTTTGATTGATCTGGCTGTACCCCGTGATATTGAACCGTCTCTTGGGGAAAGAGAGGGAATGGTGCTTTATGATATGGACAGTTTCCACATGGAAGAGACACCGAAAGAGCTGGAGCAGAATCTGGAGGCGGCAGGTGCCATTGTGCGGGCACAGATGGATGAATTTTATATGTGGCTGGATGGTCGTGATGTGATTCCGCGGATTCAGGATATCCGGGAAGAAGCGGTACATGATCTGAATCTTCGGATCGCAAAAATACTGAAAAATACCCCTATGGAAGAATCAGACCGTGAAAAGCTGGAAGAAGCTGTGAGTACAGCTGCAGGCAAGGTTGTGACCAAGCTGATCTTCGGACTTCGGGACAATCTGAAGCAGGAGGCTTTTCTGGAATGTGTGGCAGGACTGGAGAGGATTTATGAAGAATAAAAGATATTTTCCCATGTTTGTGGATCTGTCTGATAAAAATATCGTAGTGGTCGGAGGCGGCAACATTGCAACAAGAAGAGTAAAAACGCTGCTTCAGTTTACAAGAAATGTTACTGCTGTGGCTCCCCGGATGACACCGGATCTCGTGGAACTTGGCAAGGCGGGAATGGTCACACTGCAGCAGCGTGCGGTAAAGCGCTCCGATTTTGCGGCAGCCTATATGGTGATCGCTGCGACCAATGATCACAAATTGAACGATGAGATTTACCGTATCTGCAAGGAAGAGGGAATCTATGTAAATATCGCGGATGATAAAGATAAATGCGATTTTTATTTTCCGGGAATTTTTATGCAGGACGAGCTGGTGGTGGGAATCACAGCCAGCGGATTGGATCATAAGAAGGCAAGAAGGGTGCGTGTTGCCATTGAACAGGCAATGACAGAAGCATCCGATGAGGATTGATATGAGAGAAAAAATTGTCATAGGAAGCCGCGAAAGTGCTCTGGCAGTCTGTCAGAGTGAAATGGTGCGGGATTATATCACAGAACATCATCCGGAACTTGACGTGGAAATTCTGACCATGAAGACGACCGGTGATAAGATTCTGGATAGGACATTGGATAAGGTTGGAGGCAAGGGGCTGTTTGTAAAGGAACTGGATCTGGCGCTTCTTGACGGAAGAAGCCGGCTTTCTGTCCACAGTCTGAAGGATATGCCGATGGAAGTGCCGGAGAAATTGCCTTTGCTGGCTTTTTCCAGAAGAGAAGATCCCAGGGATGTACTGGTTCTTCCGCAGGGGTGTAAGAAACTGGATCATTCCGGACCGATCGGCTGTTCCAGCTTGCGCCGGATCCTGCAGCTGAGGGAACTTTATCCGGACATGGAGGTAAAAAGTATCCGCGGAAATCTGCAGACAAGACTGCGCAAGCTGGATTCCGGAGAATATGCGGCACTGGTTCTGGCTGCGGCGGGACTGAAGCGTATGGGACTTTCAGATCGTATTTTCCGATATTTTACCCCGGATGAGATGATTCCCGCCGCCGGTCAGGGGATTCTTGCTGTGCAGGGAATTGAAGGAGAAGACTACGGATTTCTGGAAGGCTACTGCGATCAGGATGCATGGATTGCCGGAAGTGCGGAACGCGCTTTTGTAAAATATCTGAATGGAGGATGTTCTTCCCCTGTAGCTGCGTATGCAGAGGTGGAGGAAGGACATCTTTTTCTGAGAGGTTTATATTATCATGAATCAGACGGGTCCTGGAAGAAAGGAAGTATTCGCGGGAATGCAGCGGATGCGGAAGAACTGGGAGAAACTCTTGCCAGAAATCTTCGGGAATCCTGTCTGAAAGAACATAAAGGAGAAGTATGATGGGAGTTGGTAAGGTATGGCTGGTAGGTGCCGGACCTGGGGATATCGGCCTTTTTACTCTGAAGGGAATGGATGTGCTGAATCAGGCAGATGTGGTTGTTTATGACAGCCTTGTGGGACAGGGAGTTCTGTCAAAGGTGCCTGCTTCAGTGAAGCTGATCAATGTGGGGAAACGTGCAAGTCATCACACGATGCCGCAGGAAGAAATCAATAAAGTCCTTCTGGAAGAGGCCCTGAAAGGGTATCGGGTAGTAAGACTGAAAGGAGGAGATCCGTTTCTTTTCGGCAGAGGCGGGGAAGAACTGGAGCTTCTGAAGGAACATGGAATTCCGTATGAGGTTGTTCCGGGTGTGACTTCTCCTCTGGCAGTGCCTGCTTATAATGGAATTCCTGTGACGCACAGAGATTTCTGCTCTTCTCTTCATATCATTACCGGTCATAAGAGAGCAGGACAGGAGTATGACATTGATTTTGAAGCGCTTGTCCGCACAAAGGGTACTCTGGTATTCCTGATGGGGGTCAGTGCGCTGGATGATATTATGCAGGGACTTTTGAAGGCCGGAATGGATCCTGATATGCCGGCAGCAATTCTGCAGAAAGGAACCACAGCGGATCAGAAGCGGATCGTTGCTACAGTTTCTGATCTGAAGAAAGAAGTGGAACGTCAGGGGATTGAGACACCTGCGATTATTGTAGTGGGGAAGGTCTGTACACTTGCGGATAAATTTGCCTGGTATGAAGATCTGCCTCTTGCCGGATGGAAGGTTCTGGTTACGAGGCCGAAAAATATGATTTCCCGGACGGCTGCCAGACTCCGTGAAAAAGGAGCAGAGGTTCTGGAACTTCCTGCGATCCGTACAGAGGCAGTAGAAGACAAAACCAGGATCCGGGCTGCTTTTGCCAGAATGGAAGAATATCAGTGGCTGGTATTTACCAGTCCCACAGGCGTGGAAGTGTTTTTCCGTGAAATGATGGAAGCTGGAAAAGATATCCGTTCACTTGGGAAAGTCAAGGTAGCCTCCATTGGAGAAGGCACTCGTAAAAAGCTTGCGGAACATGGAATCTGCGCAGATCTGATGCCGGAAGTATATGATGGGGATTCTCTCGGGGAAGCTCTTGCGACAGTGCTTGACGGAACAGAGAAGATTCTTATTCCCCGTGCGGAAAAAGGCAACGAGAATCTTGTGAAGCTGCTCACGGACAAAGGTGCGGAGGTAGATGATATTCCTACCTATCAGACCATTTATGAAACCAGCGAGCTGATTGATGAAAGGAAAGAAATAGAGTCCGGGAATATTGACTGTGTGGTATTTACCAGTGCATCAACGGTGAAAGGCTTTGTGGAAGGCACCGGATGTGAAGATTATTCCGGTATCCGCGCTGCATGTATCGGAAAACAGACAAAGGCAGCAGCAGATGCATACGGTATGAAAACAGATATGGCAGAAAAAGCAACCATAGACAGTCTGATATCTCTGGTGATTCGCATGAAAGCGGAAGAAGAAAATAAGGAGCGATGAAAATGGAACTGATTCAGAGACCCAGAAGATTGAGAGGCAGTGAAACGCTGCGAAAAATGGTAAGAGAGACAAGAATGGACAAGTCTTCTCTGATTTATCCTCTGTTTGTAAAAGAAGGTACAGGTATTGAAGAAGAAATTCCTTCCATGGAAGGACAGTACCGTTACAGTGTGGACCGGCTGCCCTATGAACTGGAACGTCTGGCAAAGGCCGGAGTGAGCAGTGTGATGCTGTTCGGAATTCCGGATCATAAGGATGAAGTGGGAAGCGGTGCCTATGCACAGGATGGGATTGTGCAGCAGGCTCTCAGGGAAGCCAGGAAACAATTCCCGGACATGTATTATATTACCGATGTCTGCATGTGTGAATATACTTCGCATGGTCACTGCGGTGTTCTGTGCGGGCATGATGTGGATAACGATGCAACCCTGGACCTTCTGGCAAAAACCGCGCTTTCTCATGTGGAGGCAGGTGCTGATATGGTGGCACCTTCTGATATGATGGACGGGCGTGTGCGCGCGATTCGGGAATGTCTGGATATTCATGGGCATAAAAATATACCCATTATGTCCTATGCTGTAAAATATGCATCTGCCTTTTACGGACCATTCCGTGATGCGGCTGGTTCTGCCCCGTCTTTTGGAGACCGCAAAAGCTATCAGATGGATTTCCACAATCGAAGAGAGGGAATGAAAGAAGCTCTGACAGATATCGAAGAGGGTGCAGATATTATTATGGTAAAACCGGCCATGTCGTATCTGGATATTATTTCCGAAGTTACAAAGGCAACGAATGTTCCTGTTGCAGCATACAGTGTCAGCGGGGAATATGCCATGGTGAAAGCAGCAGCCAAAATGGGCTGGATTGATGAGGACAGAATTATCTGTGAGATGGCAGTGGGAACTTATCGTGCAGGAGCACAGATTTACATTACTTATTTTGCAAAAGAACTGGCAAGATTCATGGATGAAGGGAGAATCGGCTGATGACAAAATCAGAAAAATTATTTGAGCGTGCCGTTAAGAGAATCCCGGGCGGTGTGAACAGTCCGGTGCGTGCCTACGGTGCCATCGGTGAAGCACCGAGATTTATTGAGCGTGCAGACGGCTGTTATATTTACGATGTGGATGGAAATTGTTACATCGATTATATCGATTCCTGGGGACCGATGATTCTGGGGCATAATTTTCCTGAAATTCGTGAGAGTGTAGTGAAGGCCTGTGAAAACGGTCTGAGTTTCGGATGTGCCACAGAAATCGAAGTGGAAATGGCGGAATTTATCTGCGAAAGAATTCCTCATATCGATATGATCCGAATGGTGAATTCAGGTACAGAAGCAGTGATGAGTGCGGTTCGCGCTGCAAGAGGTTTTACCGGAAGAAATAAGATCATCAAGTTTGCAGGCTGTTATCATGGACACAGTGATGCCATGCTGGTAAGCGCAGGATCCGGTGTCATGACCAGCGGAGTGCCGGACAGCGCCGGAGTGCCGGCAGGCTGCACACAGGATACGATGACAGCTGTTTATAATGATCTGAAAAGTGTCCGCACCTTGATGGAACAGGCTGCGGGAGAGGTTGCTGCAGTGATCGTGGAACCGGTGGGCGCCAATATGGGTGTGGTTCCTCCGGCAGAAGGATTTCTGGAAGGACTTCGTACTCTTTGTGACGAAAACGGAGCGCTGCTTATTTTTGATGAAGTAATCACAGGTTTCCGCCTTGCATTTGGCGGTGCTGCAGAATATTTTGGAATCTGTCCGGATCTGGTAACTTACGGTAAGATTATTGGTGCGGGAATGCCGGTGGGAGCTTATGGAGGACGAAGAGAAATCATGGAAATGGTATCTCCGGTCGGAAAGGTTTATCAGGCAGGAACCTTAAGCGGAAATCCCATTGCCATGGCAGCCGGACTTACCCAGCTGAAATATCTGTACAGCCATCCGGAAGTTTATACGAACCTTTCAGAAAAAGGCCGGCTTCTTTATGGAGGAATCAGAGATATTCTGAAAGAGAAAGGTATCCCATATCAGGTGAATGCCGTGGAATCTCTTGGCTGCATGTTCTTTACGCACCAGCCGGTAGTGGATTATACATCTGCAAAAACATCTGATACAAAAGCTTTTGCCGAATATTTCAAGGTAATGCTGAAAAATGGTATTCATATGGCACCGTCTCAGTTTGAAGCCATGTTCCTTTCCAATGCTCATACAGAGAAAGTGATCGGAGAAACTCTCGAAGCCATGAAGAAATGCCTGTAAGCATCAAATGGGAACAGAGCAGGAAGAACTGGAAAAAGAATCGGAAAAATCCGGGAAAACTGATGAATAATTGGAAAAGCGGAAAAGAACCGATTGAAGGAATTGCCGGATCAGTTTCAGATGCATCTGAGAAAATACATGGGATAAGGACAGAAATCTTGTTCTTGTGAAATCTTTGTGCTATAATGACAAAAGATATGAGCGGTTCGATACTGGTGCATCGTTTTTGAACTATTATTTACGAAAACATGTGCCGGATGAGGCAGGACAGTAGGAGGCGGTACTTATGGAGAATACGAAATATGTAGCCTATGTAGGAACTTATACACATGGGAATAGTAAAGGTATCCATGTCTATGATGTAGATGTGGAAGATGGAACTTTGAAAGAACGTTCAGAGGTGGAAGTCAGCAATTCATCCCATACGGCAATATCCAAGAATGGAAGATTCCTTTATTCCATTGAAGATGAGGGCGTGGCTGTTTTTGAGAGAGATGAGAATGGTGATCTGACGCGCATTAACAGTGTAAATATTGACGGAATGCGCGGTTGTTTTCTTGCTACGGACGTAGATGGGAAATATCTGTATGTTGCCGGGTATCATGATGGTAAGGTAACAGTTGTACATACACACCGAGACGGAAGACTGGGAAGCCTGATGGATGGTGTTTTTCATAAAGGTCTCGGAAGTGTGGCAGAACGTAATTTCCGTCCCCATGTCAACTGCGTACGTCCGACACCGGATAACAAATATCTCTGTGCAGTAGATAACGGAATTGATCAGGTGAAAATTTACCGGATCAATAAGAGAAGACATAAACTGGAACTGGTTGATATTTTGAGATGCCCGCGTGAGAGCGGTCCGCGTATTATCCGTTTCAGCGCAGATGGACGTTTTGCATATCTTCTGTTTGAACTGAGTAATGAGATTAAGGTCTACAGTTATGACGGAAGCGGAAATACACCGGAATTTGAATTGCTTCAGAGTATTTCCACACTCAGGAAGGTCGATGATAAGGATGCGATCCATAATGCGGCTTCCGGTCTTGCACTGGCACCGGACGGTAAGCATCTGTTCTGTACTACAGCCGGTGAGAATACTGTTTCCATGTATGAGATCGATCAGGAGACAGGTCTTCTGGAAAAGAAGTTTACCCTTCCTATCAGCGGTGATTATCCGAAGGACCTTGTGATTTTCCCGGATAACCAGCATATTGCAATTGCCAATCATGCAAGCAATTCCATTACAACCTTTAAGGTGGATTATGAGAAGAATCTGATTGTTATGCACGGCAAACCACTGAAGGTGGAGACACCGAACAGTATCCATATCTGGCCGGTACCGGATTTGGAAAATCAGCCGGAAATACCGGACGATGGTGATTTTGAAGAGGATGATTACGAAGAATAACCGGAGTGATCCGGAATAGGAAAAACGGGGCATTGCCATTTTGGCAGCCCCGTTTTTTGACAACGAAAAAACTTTTTCCTGAAAAATAACAGAATTTTAATTTATAGTTCGGAATAGAATTCCTTCACACGATCCATTCGTGCGCTCATGTTGGAGAAAAGGGCGTCCACAATTGTCAGTGCACACATGGATTCCACAACAACCACTGCTCTTGGAACGATGATGGGGTCGTGGCGTCCGTGGATTTCCAGAGAAAGTTCTTCGCCTGCTGAGGAAACCGTCTGCTGCGGCTGGCTGATGGATGGGGTAGGCTTGATGGAGGCGCGGAGAATAATCTCGCTTCCGTCACTGATGCCGCCCATGATTCCTCCGGCATGATTGGAGGTTTTGGTGATGTTTCCGTCTTTCATACAGAAACCGTCATTATCCGTGGATCCGTTCAGAGAAGTGACAGCTGTACCATCACCGATCTCCACGGCTTTGACAGCTCCGATCGACATGACAGCCTGGGCAAGAATGGCATCCAGTTTGCCAAAGACCGGATCTCCAAGACCGGCAGGAACGCCTGTGATACGACATTCTACAACACCACCTGCGCTGTCCTTGCGGCTCATACAGTCCTCCAGGTAAGCGGCTGCTTTTGAGGCAGCTTCTGCGTCCGGCATATAAAAAGCGTTCCGGTTGATTTCTTCAGGGTCGATATGACTGATGGAAACAGATCCAATAGATTTACTGTATGTACAGAAACGGATTCCCAGTTCTCCGAGTATTTTGGAGGCAATTGCGCCTGCAGCTACACGGCCGATAGTTTCTCTTGCAGAAGAACGTCCGCCGCCGCGGTAATCACGGAAACCGTATTTCTGGTCAAAGGTATAATCCGCATGACCGGGACGGTAGGATGTGGCAATATTTCCATAATCTCTGGAACGCTGATCCGTGTTTCGCACCATAATAGAAATCGGGGTTCCGGTAGTTCTGCCCTCAAAAACGCCGGAGAGGATTTCTACAAGGTCGTCTTCTTTTCGCGCAGTGGTAAAACGGCTCTGTCCGGGTTTTCGCCGGTTCAGATATTTCTGAATGTCCTCTTCGCAGAGGGACAGTCCTGCAGGGCAGCCGTCAATGACCGCTCCCAGAGCTTTGCCGTGAGATTCCCCCCAGGTGGTTACGGTAAATGTATTTCCAAATGTTGATTTTCCCATAATAATCCTCGTCTTTCTGTAATATAGAAAATGCATGCGATTCCTGATTATTATAGCGAACTGTCAAAAATTTGTAAACCATAACCATTATAGGACTGTCTCTTATACACATCTCCGAGCCCACGAGACCGTACTAGATCT
>CAMBAL010000035.1 GCA_945864225.1 uncultured Blautia sp.
AGATCTAGTACGGTCTCGTGGGCTCGGAGATGTGTATAAGAGACAGCTTCTCACATCCTGTGTAATCTTATACCCGTAAGTCCCCTCCGGTTCCTTGGAAACTACCGCCAGCACAATCGCATCCAGAAGGGCAGCACCTGTATTGAATACCATGGAATCACTTCCTTTTTCTTTTCTGATTCGTAATGTCTGGATAAGCAGACATTACTGTTTTGATTATATAATATTATAAATAAATGCAATATTATTTGGTTAGTGATATTATATGTCATATAATATATGTTTGTCAATAGTATTTCTACCCATATTTCCAGAAACAGTAACATTTTACTGTTTTCATAAAAATCTGCTTCTTTTCTTCCATCATATGCTGTGTTATACTCAATAAACAAAATGTTTCATATTTTTTACATGATAGGAGACCTATGATATAAAAAATAAGCAGGTCCCTGTGCAAAAATCACAGCAATCAACAAAACAAAAAACAGAACAAGGATTATCACACATGAACAGAGAATTGAGACTCCCGGACGCGTTCCTTGCGAGAATGCAGGAAATGCTCGGCCCGGAATATGACGCTTTTGAAAAAAGCTTTGAATCAGGAAGAACTTATGGTCTTCGCGTGAATAGCGACAAGATCACCTGTGAAGAATTTGAAAAAATCGTACCTTTTCCCGTAAAAAAAATCCCGTGGATCGAAAACGGATATTTTTATGAAGAGGACAGCAGACCGGCAAGATGTCCCTTTTATCAGGCAGGTCTCTACTACCTTCAGGAGCCAAGTGCTATGACCCCCGCATCCCGGATTCCTGTCGAACCCGGAGAATATGTGCTGGACATGTGTGCAGCACCCGGCGGAAAAGCCACGGCACTGGGAGCTGCGCTTCACGGTCAGGGACTGCTGTTTGCCAATGATATCAGTACCTCCAGAGCCAGAGCTCTTCTGCGCAATCTGGAATTATTCGGAATCTCCAATATGTTTGTGACCAGTGAAGCTCCTGCAAAACTTGCCAGAGCTTTCCCGGAGTTTTTCCACAAAATCGTCCTGGATGCTCCCTGTTCCGGAGAGGGAATGTTCCGTAAGGAGGAAGCACTTGCCAGAGACTGGACACCGGAAAAATCCCATGATCTGGCGCAGATTCAACGGGAACTGATCCTGCAGGCAGCGGATATGCTCCGCCCCGGAGGTCTGCTTCTTTACTCCACGTGTACGTTTGCCCCGGAAGAAGATGAAGGTACCATTTCTTTTCTTCTGGAACATCATCCGGAAATGGAACTCGAAGACATGCCCGGATATGAAGGCTTTTCCAGCGGTGTACCTGCCTGGGGAAACGGACAGGAACAACTGAAAAAATGTATCCGGATCTTTCCGCACAAAATGAATGGAGAAGGGCATTTCATGGCTCTGCTTCGAAAACCCGGAATCGCTCTCACAGAATCCCATCCTGTTCAGACACGCCCTGACAAAAATGCCCGCAAGTGGATCGAGGCATTTTTTGCAGAAATCGGTCTTAAGACTCTTCAGGGAGAACCCTTCGACTGGAACCGGCTGGATATTCGCGGCGATAAGGTTTACTATCTTCCACCTGTCGGAGGAAGTTTCCGCGGGCTGACCTTTTTAAGAAACGGTCTGTATCTGGGGGATCTGAAGAAAAACCGTTTTGAACCCAGCCAGCCTCTGGCACTGGCTCTCCATAAAGGAGATGTAACATCCACAATTTCTCTCCCTGTTTCCGACGAACGTCTGATACGCTACCTGAAAGGAGAAACGCTCCTCATAAACGCAGAAGAAGCCGCCAGCCCCAAAGGATGGCATCTCCTCTGTGCCGACGGCTATCCGCTCGGTTTTGGCAAACTGGTCAATCAGACGCTGAAAAACAAATATCCGGCCGGCTGGAGAATCTAACCCCCAGACACGCTCTAAGATAATGTAATTGGTTTTCCAAGAGTGAAGGAGTAGATCGTAATCTCCTTCACTTTTTTATTCAGCAGCCGTTCCAGTGCCTGTGCATAATCTTCCAGCTGGATATGATAACGATCGATCAGGCGCTGTTCTTCTCCGGGAAGTATATAATCTGTTTTATAATCCACCAGGACGATCTCATCCTCTTCCAGAAAATAGGCATCCATAATTCCCTGTACCAGAACAGGCTCTTTGTCCGGCCACTCAGGATTCACTTCTCCCGCTCTTACAGAAATCACAAAAGGCTGTTCACGGTATAATTTTCCGGCAAGTGCCGCCTTCTGCATTCTTTTTCCCAGTGAAGTCCTGGTAAATCGAAGGACATCCTCTATCCGGATGCTGGCCGCCTCAGCCTCTTCCATTTTCTTCTGTTCCAGAAGAAGCCCGATCTGGGCACGGATATCCTCTCCATTATCGATCCGGTGATAATCCAGGCATTCCATCAGGCGGTGATAAGCAGTACCTCTTGCAGCCCCGGTATACTCCTCCTGTGTATCTGCGGCAAATCTTGGAACAAGCGGTACGATATCAGGTTCAAACAACAGACTGGTCTCTTTGTCCGATTCGTCTGTATAGCTTCGTTTCTTCAGGTCTGATACACTGACTTTGACTGGAATCTCTTTCAGATACTCATAAGGATACTGATAACGGAACCGTTCCTCTATGGTTTCTCTTATTTCTGCATCATGGATCTGATCAGCGTCCCACTCTTTCAGGAACTCTTCCTGCATCTGAGCAGCGGACTGGTAAAGAACCTCTTCCTGCACCAGATCCAGCGCTGTTACTTTTCGCACAGAAAATTCCGCCTCCGCACGATAAAGCGGGTGCCGAAAATTCGGAAGGATCCCATATTCTTCATACAGTTCATCCATACAACGGTGTCTTGCCAGGGCCGGAAGTACAAAATCCCAGTATGTCCTGGCTTTTATCCTGACACCCAGCGGCAAAAGTGTCTCTTCTGTGTCCCGATATCTGGACAGTTTCATAAACAGGCTGTCCATTTTTCCAACCGCACCTGTCAGAACAAGTTTTTCTTTTGCACGGGTAAGAGCCACATACAGTACACGCAATTCCTCTCCCAGACTTTCTTTCAGAAGTTCTCTGCGTATGATCTGTTTGTAAAGCGTCGGCACAACCACCCTCTGCTCCGGAAATACCGCATCTGTACCAAGCCCCAGATCCGGATGAATCAGAAGTCTCGCATTCATATCCTGGAAATTAAACTGTTTTCCCATACCTGCCGCAAATACAATAGGAAACTCCAGACCTTTACTTTTGTGGATTGTCATGATCTGCACCGAAGATTCTCCGCTTCCGGACAGATTCACTTCTCCGAAATCCACTTCATATTTTTGCAGATTTTCTATATAGCGGATAAAATTAAACAAGCCGCGGTAACTGGTTTTCTCATAATCCATCGCTTTTTCCACAAGCATCTGGAGATTTGCACTTCTCTGTGCACCTCCGGGAAGTGCCCGGGCATAATCCCCATATCCGGTCACCTGCAGAACATAGAGAATCAATTCATGAATGGGCGTATAGCAGGCCATATCCCGGATTTTCTCCAGCAGTTCCAGAAAACCACGCAGCTTCTCTTTCAATGATTCTTTCTGATCTTCTTCCGGAAAAAGAACCATCTGTCCATCTCCCACAAAACTGCATACGCTTTCATACAGCATTCCATCCGGACAATCACAGCGAATCATGGCAAGCTCTTCTGCAGTACAATTCACAATAGGAGAACGCAGCACTCCGGTCATGGGAATATCCTGAAGCGGATTGTCGCAGATACGAAGAAAATTCAATATCGTTACCACTTCCAGTGCCGAAAAATATCCTGTTTTTGACGCTGTATAAGCAGGAATCCCCTGCGTACCCAATACCTGGGCAAACGTATCCGCCCAGCCGGACGCTGTCCTTAACAGGATTGCAATATCTCCGTATTCCACCGGCCGATAGTCTCCGGTCTCCCGGTCAAGAACTTTTTCCTTGCCAACCATCCGGTGAATTTCCTGGGCGATTGTCAGCGCTTCCAGCTCCTGCGGAGTCTGTCCTGCTTTTTCCTCTTCCAGTTCTTCCCCGTCTTTTTCGATCAGAAGAACCTGCGTTTTTACGAATTCTGCATCACTTCCTTCCGGAAAAACAGCTCCCGGATAAAGGGCAGCCGCATCATCATACGCAATCCCTCCCAGATCTTCTCCCATGATCTGCCGGAAAAGGAAATTCACGCTTTCCAGGACCTCAGGACGGCTGCGGAAATTTTTATGAAGATCAATTCTCTGCTCCCTGCTCTCTTCCAGCGTATAATTTTTGTATTTCTCCATAAAAAGCTCCGGTCTTGCCAGGCGGAACCGGTAGATGCTCTGCTTGACATCCCCTACCATAAAAATATTCTTCCGGTCATTCACCCATCCGGAAACACAATTAGCAAGAAGCTCCTGAACCATATTGCTGTCCTGATACTCATCCACCAGAACTTCTTCATACTTTTCGGAAAGTTCCCGGGCTGCCTGCGTCATGACCGCAGTATCCTCCTCTTTCTGAATCAGTATTTCCAGGGCAAAATGTTCCATATCTGTAAAATCCAGTACATTTTTCTCCCGTTTCTTCTCCGAAAACCGTTCTGCAAAATCCAGTGTCAGGCCCACCAGTATCTCAATGGATTCTTTGCAGCTGTTCATCAACAGCATCAGCGTTTCTTCTTTCCATGCAAAATAACTGCTCCCGAGATTTTTCAGAATCTCTTTTTCTTCTTCCCGCAGCAACTTTACCTGTTCTTTCAGATTTTCATCCACACCTTCTGCTTTTTTTGCAGACAGACGGGCAAATGGAGGCTTCTGAAGTTTTTCCGCAATCTCATCATATCGCTTTTCCTTTGCTGCTTCTTTCAATTCCCGGATCAGAAGAAGGTCACTGTTCAATGCCTCTTCGTACAGATACGGTCCTTCCGGTGCCAGACAGAGGCATCTGGCTTCTTCAGCAAGATTTTCCGCACCTTCCAGTTCCTGCATACAGACTTCCCATAGAAGCCTCATGCAGGCAGTATCCTCCAATTTTTCATCGCCGTCTGCTTTATAGATATCCAGACATTCCTCAAGCCATTCTTTCGGGTATGGATGACTCATGGCCGCCTCATAAACATCAAGAATCAGTGCTTTAATCCCATCATCTGTTTTGCCGGGAGCATAAGAATCCACAAATTCTCGGAATTCCCTGCTCCCTGACGCATAACGGTCTTCCATCAGCTGTTTGAGCACTTCTTCTTTAATCAGCTTTAATTCTCCTTCATCTGCTGTCCGATATCCGGGATCCAGCCCGATCAGGTGGAAATAATTGCGGATCACATATGCACAGAATCCGTCTATCGTAGTGATCTGTGCCGTATGGATCAGGGTCATCTGCCTTTGAAGGTTTTCATTGTCCGGTTCATTGTACAGTGCATTCTCTACCGCACGGGAAAGTCGTTCTCTCATTTCGCCTGCTGCAGCTCTTGTAAATGTCATAATCAGCATACGGTCAATATCTACCGGATGTACCGGATCCATAATCTTACTCAGAATTCTCTGTACCAGTACCGCTGTTTTTCCGGAACCTGCAGCAGCACTGACCAGAATATTTCTGTCACGCAGAGAAATGACCTGCTGCTGTTCTTCTGTCCATTTCATTCCCATCTCACTGCACCTCCTCTGTAAACGCTTTCCACAGTTCCTGATCCTGAAAGACCTTCAGTCTCCGGTATTCATATCCCGGCAGTTTCCGGTCAAATCCGCAGATTCCCTGATAAGGACAGTACATGCAGGCATTTTTTCTGCCAAGTTCATAAGGCGCTGCTTCTGCCTCCCCATCCAGAATCGCCTGCTGGATTCCTTTGATTTTTTTCTTCACATAACGATTCAGGATTTCAAACTGTTCCCTGCTGGCCACGGATGATGTCTTACGGAAGCTTCCGTCTCTGTTCAGAGATACCGGAATAGAAGAAAGGCTTTTGTCCATTTTTACAGCCACTTCCTGATCAGCCTGCACAAGTCCGTTCATTTTCAGTTCTTTCAGGATTTTTTCCGTCACACGCTCCACATCCGCTTCTGCTGTTTCCTGGATCATAGGATCTTTGACATTGTAATAAAAAATTCCGGCAGGCTCTACTTCTTTCCCCGGGTATTTCTTTTTTTCCACCTGAACAGCAGCATCCAGATAAATCATCAGCTGCAGCTGAAGTCCATAATAAAGCGCCACCAGGTCGAAAGAAGTATTGCCTGTTTTATAATCAATGACTTTCACCAGAACACGTTTGTCGTCTTCCAGTACATCCACACGGTCGATTCTGCCGCCTCCAAAAGATACCTCAAACCCTTCCGGCTCAAATTCGCCCTGTCTGAGCTGCTCCTGAAGCGCCCATACCGTCCTGTGGAGAATCCGTCTTGTACGTTCCAGCATATAATGATTTCTGGCACTGCTCTGAAGGATGGTATTTCCGTAATCCAGTGCAATTTTATCCAGACATTCATCCGCGATGCGTGTCCGGTTTTCCTCATCTACCGTCCTCCATTCAAGTCCATTTTTCCGGACTTCCACTGCAAAATCCTCCAGCGCTCGATGAATAATATTCCCCATATCCATAGCGCGGAATTCATATTCTGCCCTTTCTGTGATCTGCAGCCCATATCGCAGAAAATGAGCAAACGCACATGCGGAAAAACGCTCCAGTCGGGTGGCACTGTAGGGAGAAACTTCTCCATACAGCACCTTTGCCACAGCTTTACTGATACAATCGATGGGCTTTTTATAAAACGCAGCATCCACCAGGCGGCGCACTACAGGCCCGTATTTCGGACTTTTCAAATACCAGCTGTACAATTCCCGGAAAACAGGATCTCTGTTTCCATCTTCTGTCAGGCCCTCCAGAAAATAATCCAGACTTGTTCCCGGAGTTTCCAGAAAATCCAGCGGATCCGCTTTTGTTTCTGTTTCCTCTATCTGAAGCTTCGGATACAGGGTACAGATTGAGCCGATCAGATAAGCGGGACCGATTGCTTCCCCTCTGGCACTGGAATTGCTGTATGACAGACACAGATACTCACTGGGCTTTGTCAGATTCAGATACAGATAAAATCGCTGGATACTCATCTGTTCACGGGGCGCAGGTGCAAGCTCTACTCCCTGATCACCAAAGAATTCTCTGTCCATTTCCGTGAGAATTCCTCCGGTATTGGTATTTTTCGGGATACTTCCTTCATTTACACCCACAAAAAACAGTGCCCTGATATCCTTCAAACGTGTCCGTTCCATATCCCCGATCAGAACCTGATCCATGCTGGGAGGAATCAGTGCAACTTTTGCCTCCGCAAGTCCTGTCTCAAGAAGCTGCTGAAATTCACTTCTGCTGACCGTCTCCTCTCCCAGGATTTCAACCATTTTATCCAGAAGTTCCATAATAATACCATAGATCTGGGCATATTCCTTCTCCATGGCCTTGTCTCCATTTACGGCAAACCAGCGCTCACGTTCTTTTAATTTTTCCTGTACCCGGCTTTTTACAATAAATTCATAAATACATACACAGTACTCTCTGATGGTTTTTCTTCCGCCCTGAAATCCCTTTGCCAGGTTCTGCACTTCCTGCACAAAACGCGCACGGATTTCATTGATTTCTCCGATGGCTTCCGGTGCCATTCCCTGATAAATACGGACCCATTTTTCGGACCATCGGGAAAATCCCTGGATGCCCATTGCAACCACATAGTTTTCCAGACGGTCCGTTTCCTGTCTGGTAATATCCGACATTCCGCACCGAAGATACCGGAATACACTTTCATAAGGAAAGCCTTTTACTGCCATTTCCACAGCCGCACGCAGATATTCCACAAAAGGATTCATCAAAACTGTGTGCTTCCTGTCAAGGAAAAATGGAATTCCGGCTTCCTCAAATACCTGTCCCGCAAGAGTAGCATACTCTTCCATATCGCCGGTGATCACAGCAATTTCTCCATACCTGTAACCTCGCACACGGACAAGCTTCGCGATACGCCGGGCCGTTTCCTCCATTTCCTTTAGCGGTGTTCTGGCGGAAAACAGACAGATTTCCTCCTGTTCTCTGTCATAGGACGCCCTGCGGTAACGGAAAAGATGCTGTTCCAGAAAGCCAAGCGCCGGAGCTTTTGCAAATCTGGAATGCTCTCCTGCCTGAATATATACAGGTTCTTCCACCTCGTTTGTGAGTTTCGAAAGCGTATGGATCATTTTCCGGCTCATATAAAAAAGCTGATGCGGTTTTCCCGGTGCAAATGGATTGTTGTGATCATCCAGAGTTACTGTCACATATACTTTCCGGCAAAGAGCCAGTAGTTCACAAATGACTTTGTTCTGAATCGGGGTAAATCCGGTAAATCCATCCAGCAAAAGAACACTGTCCCTGATTTTTTCTGACAGAGGAAGCGCCTTCAGAAGTGCATCCAGCACTTCTTCTCCGGTCATATAATGTCCTTCCAGATAGTCAAGAAAGGCATGATAAAGCGTCCCCACGTCTTTCAGTTTCATC
The DNA here is from genome assembly GCA_945864225.1 of uncultured Blautia sp. Lineage (GTDB taxonomy): Bacteria > Bacillota > Clostridia > Lachnospirales > Lachnospiraceae > Blautia_A. The sequence goes on from CAMBAL010000035.1 coordinate 8,499, forward strand.
TGCAGAAGCTTCCTGTCAGAAGCCTTTTCCAGCATATCAGAAAGTTCCGCTTCCCTGACATCATACTGCATAAATTCCGAGATCAGAGATTTTACCTCGTCCAGATAACCGGCTTTTTTCATCTGACTTCCCAGATAGGGAAGCTCCTTCTGATGAAGCTGAACCATTTTCTGCAGCACCATACTCTTTCCTGTTTCTTCCAGAAGTCTGCGGTTATCCCCGCCCACTTCCTCAAACACACGATACGCAAGCCGCTCAAAACTTAAAATATCAATATTCAGGATTCCTTTGCCGGGATGCATTTCCACCAGAGTTTTCTGTGTCTGCATGGTAAACTGCTCCGGAACAATGACATCATACAGAACCTGCGGATGTTCCATTGCTTCCCTGATGATTGTCTGATATGCAAAGTAGGATTTTCCGGCACCGGAGCTGCCGATGATAAACTGTAATGACATTTCGTGCCTCCATTTCAGGATTACTGTTTTGAAATTTCTGTTTTCGGGATTTCTGTTTTGGGAGTTTCTGTTTTTGGAATTTCTGTTTTTGGGGTTTCTGTTTTTGGGATTTCTGTTTTCGGGATTTCTGTTTTGGGGATTTCTGTTTTGGGGATTTCCGTTTTCAAAATTTCGGATTCACTTATCAGGATTCTCTCACTTCAATGCTCCCATTATAGCAAATAAAGAGACTGATGTCTAATTTCTGATACAGAAGCAGGAATAAAAACCTGTCCGGTTTAATAGGATATAGAAAGTAAAACAGGAGGCGCGTGCCATGAGTTCCAGAACAAAAATCGTTGTGTTACATATGAAAGAAATCATCTATACCGCCATTTTTCTCATTCTTGCGATTGCCCTTGGCATCATTCTGTTCTTTATGTTCGGGCCCGGGCAAAGCCAGAAAACTGCTTCGGACACAAATGCCCGGTACACTCCGGGCATTTACCGTTCCTCCATTGAACTTAGCGGAAACACCTTTGATGTAGAAGTGACAGTGGATGCAGACCGGATCCGCTCCATCCAGCTGGTCAATCTGAGTGAGACGACTTCCGCCATGTTCCCGCTGATGCAGCCGGCACTGGTGTCTCTTGCCAGCCAGATCTATTCCACGCAGTCTCTGGAAGGAATCGAGTATTCCTCTGACCAGAAATATACTTCTCAGATGCTTCTGAATGCCATTCAGGATGCTCTGGAAAAAGCCACACCGGAATAACTGCACTCATCTGCCCCAAAAACAACAGCCCGGCTTAGTTTCTCTTACGGAAATTCAGCCGGGCTGTTGTTTCATTCAGCAAAAAATAATAGCCATATAAATTACGAAATTACAAAATATAGTCTTTTTGATTAGTAATTTCCATTCAGCATAAAAGCATGAAGTATTTTTTATGATTCGTGATTTCCATCCAGTGTTTCCACCTGATCAAGCCAGTGCTTTGCGCAGGCATCACTTGGCATGCGCAGGTCTCCTCTCGGAGAAACTGCAACGCTTCCCACTTTCGGTCCGTCCGGAAGACAGGAACGCTTAAACTGCTGCTGGAAAAATCTCCGGTAAAATGTCTTCATCCATTTCAGGATCGTTGCATTATCATATTCTCCTTCGAAAGCAATCTGTGCCATACGGTAGATTTTCTTCGGCGGGAATGTCCATCTCAGCATATAGTACAGGAAAAAGTCATGAAGCTCATATGGTCCCACAAGATCTTCCGTTTTCTGGGAGATCACGCCGTCTTTTGGCGGAAGCAGTTCCGGGCTCACCGGTGTGTCCAGAATATCCAGAAGGACTTCACTCAACTGACCGTCACCGCAGGTATCGGCATAATATTGTACCAGATGACGTACCAGTGTCTTTGGCACAGAACAGTTCACAGCATACATGGACATATGATCTCCATTATACGTTGCCCAGCCAAGTGCAAGCTCGGAAAGGTCTCCGGTTCCGATCACAATTCCGCCGGACTGGTTTGCAATATCCATAAGAATCTGTGTCCGCTCACGGGCCTGACCGTTTTCGTAGGTCACATCATGTTTCTCCGGATCATGCTCAATGTCCCGGAAATGAATATTCACGGCTTCCCGGATATTTACCTCTTTCAGCGTTGTTCCCAGACGCTCACTTAACATACATGCATTATGATACGTTCTGTCTGTAGTGCCAAAACACGGCATTGTCACTGCTGTAATCTTCTTCCTGTCCATTCCCAGAAGATCAAAGGCACGGACAGTCACCAGAAGTGCCAACGTAGAATCAAGGCCTCCCGACAAACCGATCACCGCATTCTGGCAGTGGATATGCGCAAGACGTTTTTTCAGTCCCATTGCCTGAATATTCAGGATCTCATCACATCGTCTGTCTCTTTCTTCCTTCACTCCCGGCACAAACGGACGGGAATCAAATTTCCGGGTAAGCTTCGTTTCCTCTACGGACAAATCAAAAAATACTTCACTGTAAAATGGTTCTTTTTCTCCCTCCTCCCTGTCAGAAGAGAAAAGGCAGGTCGTCATGCGTCTTCTTTCGTTGGCCAGTCTCCGGATATCCAGATCCGCACAGGTGATTCCATTGACAAAGCGACTGCTCTCAGCAAGTATGGTACCATTTTCCGCAATCAGGTTATGTCCTCCATAAACAACATCCTGTGTGGATTCTCCCTCCCCTGCTGTCGCATAAAGATAACCGCACAGCAGCCTTGCGGACTGACTGCTGACCAGACTTCTCCGGTAGGAATCCTTGCCTACCACCTCATCACTTGCAGAAAGATTCACGATCAGCGTGGCTCCATGATAGGCATGGGCAACACTTGGCGGGTTCGGAACCCAGAGATCTTCGCAGATTTCCGCTGCAATTTTCAGATCCGGCATAGCGGTACAGGTAAATAACAGGTTCGAAGAAATCGGAACTTCCATTTCCTCTCCGGAACCGTTCTTCAGCAGAACGAAGCCATCCACTTCTGCTCCGGAAGTAAAATATCTCGCCTCATAAAATTCATTATAATTCGGCAGATGAATCTTCGGTACAAAGCCCAGAATCTCACCCCGGCAGATACCTGCTGCCGTATTATACAGTTTTCCTTTATATTCCAGCGGAAGTCCCACAAAAAGGACTGCATCCAGCTTTGCTGTTTCTTCTGCAATATGCAGAAGCTGTTTTTTTGCTTCTTCCAGAAGCAGCTCCTGCCAGAATAAATCTCCGCAGGTATAAGATGTAATACAAAGCTCCGGCATAACGATTACCTTTGCTCCGTGAGTTCCTGCATCCTGTGCCATACGGATGATTTCCTCTGCATTATACTCACAATCCGCCACTCTCACATTCGGTGTGCAGGCAGCAACTTTGATAAACCCGTCTTTCATAGCCCTTTCCTCTCTTTTCTTTCACAGCAGGCAGCCGCTTTTGTTATGATTCACAGCATTTTTTTATTTGCATCTTCGAAGAATTTCCTTCAGTTCTTCTACGGAAAATACATAATTCTTATTGCAGAAATGACAGTTCAGTTCCACATCTTTGCCTTCCTGGATCAGTTCATTGAGATCCTTCCTTCCGATACTGATCAGGGCCTTTTCCACACGCTGTTTGCTGCAGTTACAGTAGAACTCCGTCGGAATGCGGTCATTGATCTCAATATCAAATCCTTCCAGCACTTTTTCCAGAAGGCTTTCCGGGGTATGTCCCTCTTCCAGAAGATTGGTCACAGAAGTGATATTCTGCACATTTTTTTCCAGTTTATCGATGGTCGCATCCTCTGCAAAAGGCATAACCTGTACGATGAATCCGCCAGCCTGACGCACGGTATTATCCTTATTCATCAGAACGCCAAGCCCCACTGCAGACGGCACCTGCTCACTGGTCGCAAAATAATACGTCAGATCTTCCGCAATTTCGCTGGTCTGAAGAGCCACCTGACCCATATAGGGTTCTTTCATTCCCATATCCTTAATCACATTCATAAACCCGACTCCCACGGCACCTGCCACATCCAGCTTGCCTTTGGAATTTGCCGGAATACAGACATTGGGATTTCCCACATAACCTTTCACTCTTCCCTGGGAATCCGCAGTTACAGTAATTCCATTCAGAGGTCCGCCCGCCTTGATCTGAAGAGTAAGAATATCTTTTTCCCCTTTCATCATAACCCCCATCATAGCACCGCCTGTCAGAAGACGTCCCAGCGCAGCAGTTGCCACAGGACTGGTATTATGGGCCATTCTGGCTGTCTCCACAACATCTCTGGTTACAGCAGCAAACGCACGGATCTGCTGATTTGCCGCCATTGCTCTTACAATATAATCACTCATCTTTCTATTCCTCTTCCTTATTCAAAATCGTTTTTTTCCTTTTTCTTTCACAATAAATGTGAGCCGTTCACTGTCCGCACGGGGCGGCTCCAGAGTATAGGCATCATATATGTGAAGAAGCTCCATCCCGGAATCCGCAATCATTCTGCGTATCGCATCTACGGTATAAGCCCGCTGATAATGTATTTCTTCCTCTTTTTCATAAAGCCCGTCTTCCCGCAGAAGAAACAGCGTCAGTTCATAAACATTCATCCCGGTTTCCGGGTCAAAGCTGTTCTCCCAGATAAAACTGCTATCCTCACGGTTTTCTGCAATGGTGCTGTCACCGATGACTTCCCGGTATTTATAATCCGTATTTACATCAAAAATAAAAATACCGCCCGGATCCAGATAATTGTTCGCCAGTTTCAGTACCTGAAGAAAATCCTCCTCTTCCGTAAGATAATTCATACAGTCGCACACACTTATGATTGCCCGGACAGTCCCATATAATTCAAATTCCTGCATATCCTGCAGAAGATAAAGAATGTCGTGTCCGGACTCCACACGCTTCTCCATGGCTTCTGCCAGCATTTCTTCGGAATTGTCCACACCGATCATATCATATCCGGCTTCTGCCAGCATTTCTGTCATGGTACCGGTACCGCAGCCCAGTTCCAGAACAAGCCCATTGTTGATTTTATATTCTTTCAGGCGTTCTGTGAGATAACTGCACCACGCCTCATAGTCCACATTATCCATGAACATATCATAAACCTTTGCAAATTCACCATATGCTTCCATTCCTGTCCTCCCGGAAATTGCATTTTTCCGTTACTGTTCCATCAGCCCAGCAACATCTTTCAGCTTTTCCAAACAGCTGTAATCAGTTTATTGTATCACAGAACCTGAAATATGTACAAGTTTATTATTACCGTGTGATCCTGCCCGAAGGGCTTTTTGTATCCCGGGAAAATGAAAATCACTTACCCGGGATATTTTTTTATTACAGGAAAATGCGAAGCACTTACCCAGGATACAAAAAAGCTGCGGGCAGTTCATCCCTGCCGCAGCTTTTCTGACATTTCTGCCTTTCACATGCACGTGCTCATTTTATTCAACAGGCATGTAGTATACATCTGCACCTTCACCGTGATAATAATAATCTACGCCATTCTGATCGTAAACATCTTCCTCATTCACGAAGTCATAGGTATTTCCGTCAAAATCACTCCATGTACCGTCCCCGTTCGGTGTGATCACAAGCGGATGTCCATCGGAATTACGGTAGATCGTTCTGGTCTGATTGGTGTCTGTCAGCTGTTCCTGCGTAAATCCGCCGGAATTGGTACTGCCGGAGCTTTCTCCGCCGGAGGTCTGACTGCTGTCTGTTCCTTCTGCCGGCTGAGCAGTCGTTCCGTCTGCTGCCGTACCATCTGCAGTACCTGCTGTGGTTCCGTCTGTTTCAGTATCTGTATTTCCTGTTGTTCCCTTATCATCCGCACCCGGAGCTGCACTCTTCAGAGTAGAATCTCCCACAATGGCAAAGGAATCTATGGATTCCTGAATCTTCTCCAGAGCATCCTCTGTTCTCACAGAACCCTGTATGGTGTAGTATTCTTCGTCATTTGCAAATACTTTATTTACCACATATACAAACCCGTCACTCTTATCAGGATTCAGCATCTTGGTCACATAACTGTAAACGTTAATGCCGTCTGTGTTTGTCGCCGTATAATTCTGTATTTCAAAATCGGTTCCCTGCACCAGGTCCGATGCCTGTTCCAAGGATACCGCCATATCCTCGGTACTCGGAATCACAGCCACAGACATATCTTCTTCCCCTGCTCCATGGAGAATCAGAATTTTCCCCTGTTCCGGAGATTCAAAGCTGACCATATCTGTCTCATCAGTCTTATTCGCCCAGGTGGCATCCGGCAGTTTCATGGAAATTGTTTTGTCCCTGGATGTATAAATACTTGTCTGTGTATCAGGTGCGATCGTTGGTGTAGGATCCGGCACATCCGTCGGTTCCGGTGTAGGAGTCACATCTACTACCACCTGTTCCTCCTCTTTGCTGCCAAATCCGCAGGCCGTGAATACACAGGACATGGAAATAGCCATTGCAAGTATCGCAAGTACTTTTTTATTCTTCATAGTAGCCTCCTTAAATCATTGTTACTGTTTCATCCATTCCCAGCAACACGCTTCGCAATGCACGGGAATCATACATTCTGCATAACTTCGTGCACTGACTGTTTTCTGTTATTTTCCAGAATTCCTGTTTATTTTATTATTTTATGACAAAACTGTCAATAAAATTTACCGCAGGTATTGTGAAAATCCTGTGTCCCACTGAATTCCGAAACCGCTGCAGCATTTGCTTAACAACCCTTCGTCTCTCCATAGTATGGACAGATTTTCACAGAAATATCCGCAAAGCAACTGCAGTAAATATGGCTCCTTATATAATCCTGCCCAGAGTTTTTTTATATTACAAGGCAATGCAGAGCACTTTCTTATGATATAAAAATTCTGTAAAATATCTGTAATATCTTTTTTACGATCAAGTTCTCTAAACGTATTATTTTTTTATGCTTGAATGCTCGAAACGTATCACCTTTATGTTTTAATGCTCTGAACGCATCACCTTTATTGTTTAATACTCTGAACGCATAATCTTTTTCCCTTTTTATACTCATACATATGAAGTTCATGCAGCGCTCTGGTGGCTGCAATATACCGTGCCTGCTTTACCAGCGGTGTGGTATCTTTTACAGGAAAAACAGAAAATACCTGGTCAAATTCCAGGCCTTTCGCAAGATAAAACGTCGTAACTGTCAGACCTTTGCGGAAGCTGGAGCTGTTGCGGTCCATATAGGTGAGCATTTTCTCCGTGTCAAACCCTTTCTGCTCCATCCGTTCTTTCATAAACGCATAAGCCGCAAGGGCTTCTCCTTCCGTGCGCAGAATCACTGCAGCCGTCTCATAGGCATCCTCTCCGATCCGGAGACATTCCAATGCTTTCTCAAGAGCCTCACTCATAGAACTGCATTCTTTTTCCTCAACAGGAGCTCCATGACGTTCAAATAATTCCATATCTGTAATACCGGCAAGCTGATTGGCATATTGTGCAATCTCCACTGTATTGCGGTAACTTTTATTCATGACTATTCTGCGGATATCTTTTCCGAAAATTCCCGGCAGGAACTCCAGCACATCCTGTACTTTTTCATCCATCGTCTGTGCCCTGTCTCCGAGAATCGTCATCCTGCAGGGAAACATTTTCTTCAGAATCAGATACTGCATTCTGGAATAATCCTGCATTTCATCCACCACAAGATGCTTGATATGACTGTCTCCCTTCTTTCTGAAAAGGCTGTATTTCATATAAAGCATCGGATAAACATCCTCATAACGCAGTCTCCGCTTCTCAAAGCCAACCCTCGGAAGTCCCGGATATCCCTCTCTTTTCAGGAACTCGCTGTAAAGCACATACAGATCTCTGGTCTCATACATCTTCATGAATTTTTCTCTCAGTGCTTCCCGTTCCTCATCCGGAAGATCGCCGCCGCGAAGCGTCTCCACTTCATCAATAAAATATTCCGCCACCGCATCCATTCTGGAAAGCAGCGGAATATCCATAAATTTGAAATAAAACAGTTCTATGATCTCTTTTTCTGTTTTGACGTGTCCTTTGTATTCCACATCCCGGAAGCGCATCAGTTCATCTTCCATTTCAAGGAAAAACCGTTCCATACTGTTCAGGAATTCCACAGACTGTTTTTCGTGGAAATAATCCCGCTTACCAGGATGCGCAATGGAACGCTCAATCTGATCATAACGGTCCTCACAGTCTGAAACCGTATCTTTCAGTTCCCGATAAGCAAACAGATCAAAACTCATCTCACGAATATTTTCCTCTCCCAGTTCCGGAAGGATATGAGAAATATAATCCGCAAATACACTATTCGGAGACAGGATCAGAATATTGGAGGATTTCAGGTTGTTCCGGTCATGATAGAGAAGATAAGCGATTCTGTGCAGCGCAATAGAGGTCTTACCGCTTCCGGCTGCACCCTGAATCACGAGTATTTTATCCTTTGTATTACGGATGATGACATTCTGCTCTTTCTGAATAGTTCGGATGATATTTTTCAGCTGTACCTCACCGTTACTGCCAAGTTCTGCTTTTAGAATCTCATCATCAATCTTGATATCGCTCTCAAATTCATAGAGCATCTTTCCTCCGCGGATCTTATACTGCCATTTTGATGTAATCTCGCCGGTAATTTCTCCGGCAGGAGCCGTATAGGAAGCCGGACCTTTGTCATAATCGTAAAAAAGTCCGCTCACAGGAGCACGCCAGTCGTAAACCAGTGGAATCCCTCCTGTCTTTTCTGCAAAATTCCCGATTCCAATATAAAAAGTTTCCGCTTCTTCCTCTCCCTCAAAACGGAAATCCACTCTTCCGAAAAAGGGCGAATCCAGCATCTTGCGAAAACGATGGCGCCGCTGCCGTTCTTCCTGGTTGGCATTTACCTGATGAAGCAATGCCTGCTGATTGTCAAAATTTTCGTATCCATACTGGTCCATTTCTGTATAGTTTTCCCAGTAGTATTCATGCATATTTTCAATCTCCTTCTCGCCCTCTGCGATTGAAGCATTGATTTCCGCGATTCTCCTGTGAAGACTGTTCAGCACATGTTCCAGATATTTTCTGCTTTCTGTCATGATTGTTCGATTCCCCTTACTCTTGTATGATCTTACATGGCATTTTTATATTATATCCCATATTCACGCAAAAGTATAGAAAGAAATGCTCTTGTAAAATCCTGCATCACAAAACCCCCGGAAGAATGCTTCCGGGGGTTTTTGCTGTTGATACCCTATATAAACTGATTGGTATCCGCATCGTAATGATAATCGATGGAATCCATCTTTTCTTCCAGTTCTTTTTTCTTCAATCCTCTGCAGGTGCAGAGAGCCTCCAGGGAATCATAGTAATCCCGAAGCTGGGTATTCACGTAACTTAACAAAATGACAGGGTCTTTTGGTATCATGAGTTGCCATCCTTTATCCTTGTGATGAACTCCCCATCCTGAACATCCAGCACAATTGTGTCTCCGGTATGGACATCACCGGACAGAATCCGTCTTGCAGCGAGCGTCTCCACATTTTTCTGCAGATAACGTTTCAGCGGACGGGCTCCGTAAACCGGATCATATCCTTCCTCAATAGACAGCTTCTTGGCTGCATCGGTCAGTTCCAGGGAAAGTTCCTGGTCAGAAAGACGCTTGTTCAAATCTTTTACCAGTAAGTCTACTATCATACCAATATTGTCTTTTGTCAAGGGCTTAAATAAAATTGTTTCATCAAGACGGTTCAAAAATTCCGGACGGAAGTGATTTCTCAGGTCATTCATCACCTGTTCTTCCGCTTCCGGTCTGATCTCACCGTTTTCATCAATGCCTTCCAGCAGATACGGAGATCCGATATTGGAAGTCATGATCAGAATCGTATTCTTGAAATCCACAGTTCTTCCCTGAGAATCGGTAATTCTTCCATCGTCCAGCACCTGAAGAAGGACATTGAATACATCCGGATGTGCTTTCTCAATCTCATCAAAGAGAACAACGCTGTACGGTTTTCTCCGAACTGCCTCTGTAAGCTGGCCGCCTTCCTCATATCCTACATATCCGGGAGGCGCTCCGATCAGTCTGGATACAGAATACTTCTCCATATACTCACTCATATCGATACGGACCATATTCTGCTCATCGTCAAAAAGTGTTTCCGCCAGAGTCTTGGCAAGTTCTGTCTTACCGACGCCTGTTGGTCCAAGGAACAGGAAGGAACCGATTGGCTTGGTAGGATCCTTGATTCCCGCTTTGGAACGGAGAATCGCATCCGTCACACGGCGGACACCTTCATCCTGTCCGATCACACGCTTATGAAGCTGCTCTTCCAGGCCAAGAAGCTTGGTTCTCTCTCCTTCGGTCAGTCTCGTCACTGGAATTCCGGTCCAGCGGGAAATGATTCTGGCAATCTCATCATCCGTCACTGCCTCATGAACCAGTCTGCGGTCACTTTCTTTTACATTACGCTCTTCAATTTCCAGCTGCTGCTGCAGTCTCGGGAGTTCCCCATACTGAAGCTCTGCAGCCTTTTCCAGATTATAGTCCTGCTGGGCTTTCTGAATCTGTTTGTTGACATCTTCAATCTGCTCACGGAGTTTCTGCAGTTTCTCCACCGAATGCTTCTCGTTATCCCACTGTGCTTTCTGGGTATTGAAGGCATCCCGCATCTCTGCCAGTTCCTTCTGAAGATCTGCAAGACGTTCTTTACTCAGGCTGTCTGTTTCTTTTTTGAGCGCGGATTCTTCGATTTCCATCTGCATGATCCGGCGCCGCTGTTCATCCAGTTCGGTAGGCATGGAATCCAATTCGGTCTTAATCAGAGCACATGCCTCATCCACAAGGTCAATGGCTTTGTCCGGAAGGAAACGGTCAGTGATATATCGGTGGGACAGTGTTGCCGCTGCTACCAGAGCACTGTCGGTAATCTTGACACCATGATAAACTTCATAGCGTTCCTTCAGTCCACGAAGAATGGAAATGGTATCTTCTACTGTCGGCTCATCTACTGTCACAGGCTGGAAACGGCGTTCCAGAGCTGCATCCTTTTCGATATACTGACGGTATTCATCCAGCGTCGTGGCACCGATACAATGCAGTTCTCCTCTGGCAAGCATGGGTTTCAGCATATTGCCTGCATCCATGGCACCGTCGGTCTTGCCGGCACCTACGATCAGGTGAAGCTCATCAATGAAAAGAATGATATTTCCTTCACTCTTTTTCACTTCCTCCAGAACTGCTTTCAGTCGTTCCTCAAATTCGCCTCTGTACTTGGCACCTGCCACCAGAGCTCCCATATCCAGGGCAAAAATCTTCTTATTTTTAAGTCCCTCCGGAACATCTCCTGCCGCAACACGCTGGGCAAGCCCTTCAATCGCCGCTGTTTTGCCTACGCCGGGTTCCCCGATCAGAACCGGGTTATTCTTGGTCTTACGGGAAAGAATACGGATGATATTCCGAATCTCCGCATCACGGCCGATCACCGGATCCATTTTCTGATTGCGGGCTTTTTCTACCAGTTCCTCGCCGTATTTGTTCAGTGTATCGTAAGTAGCTTCCGGATTATCGCTGACTACACGCTGATTGCCTCTGACTGTGGACAAAGCCTGCAGAAAGCGTTCTCTGGTAATGCCGAATTCCTTAAGGATTTTCTGCATACTGGGGCTTGGCTGTTTCAGAATGGACAAAAACAAATGTTCCACAGAAACATATTCGTCTCCCATGGCCTTCGCTTCATCTTCGGCACTTACCAGAGCCTTGTTCAGATACTGGCCGAAGCGGAGTTCTCCGCCGGATACCTTTACTTTTGCATCCAGGGCTTTTTTTACTGTATTCAGAAAATATTCCTTATTAATCTCCATCTTCTCGATCAGTTTGAGAATCAGGCTGTCTTCCTGTGTCAGAAGAGTATACAGAAGATGCTCCTGCTCGATTTCCTGGTTGCCGTATTCATAAGCGACTTTCTCCAGGTTCTGGACAGCCTCAATGGATTTCTGTGTAAATTTACTGATATTCATAGGCTTTCCTCCTTATATGAAAAACGTATTTCGTTCTTTTTCTGTTCTATGTGGAATATAACACTTTTCTTTTCCTGTGTCAAGTGTTTTGTTAGCACTTTCTTTGAGCGAGTGCTAATTTCTTTAATTGTTCTTTCTATAAAATTCTGTACTTTTTCCCCATTTTATGCTAAAATTTTTCTATTCCATTTCATCATTTTATACAAAGGAAGGTTCATATGCTGCAAACAATTGAAAAAATCAACAGTATTGTCAACGATTTCATCTGGGGTGTACCGGCTATGATCTGCATCATTGGTGTCGGTCTGTATTTAAGCATCCGGTCCGGATTTATTCAGATTCGCAAATTCCCCTACGCTATGAAATGCACGATCGGGCGAATGTTCCGCAAGAAAGAAGCGGCGGACGGTGCCCTCACTCCATTCCAGGCTGTCTGTACGGCACTTGCTGCTACCGTAGGAACCGGTAACATTGCAGGAGTTGCCGGAGCAATCGCAATCGGCGGATCAGGCGCTGTATTCTGGATGTGGATTTCTGCCCTGCTTGGTATGTGTACCAAATTTTCCGAAGTAACGCTTGCCGTTCATTTTCGTGAAAAAAATAAACAGGGAGACCTGGTGGGCGGACCCATGTACTATATCAAAAACGGTCTGGGCAAAAAATGGATCTTTCTTGCATACCTGTTTGCTCTTTTCGGTGTACTTGCCGTATTTGGAACCGGAAATGCCACACAGGTCAATACCATTACTGCAGCCATCAATTCCGCGCTGCTCAATTACCATGTGATTTCCGAGTCCGGAGTTCGCATCAGCTGCCTGATCATCGGCATCGTCATCACGATTCTTGTCGGCCTGATTCTTCTCGGCGGTATCAAGCGTATCGGAAAAGTTACCGAAAAACTGGTTCCGGTTATGGCACTGATCTACATCATCCTTGCGATTGGCGTGATACTTCTGAACATCAACCGGGTTCCGGCTGTTTTTGCTTCTGTTATCAGAGGTGCTTTTCAGCCTTCTGCAGTAACAGGCGGTATTGTGGGAAGCTTTTTCCTCAGCATGAAAAAAGGTGTCTCCCGCGGTATTTTTTCCAACGAAGCCGGTCTTGGTACAGGATCGATCGCCCATGCCTGTGCGGATACACGCAAACCTGTGAAACAGGGCTTTTTTGGAATCTTTGAAGTATTTATGGACACCATCGTGATCTGCACGCTCACGGCTCTTGTCATTCTCTTAAGCGGAGTGAACGTTCCCTATGGATCAGCCGCAGGTGCAGAACTGACTATTTCCGGTTTTACAGCTGTTTACGGCAACTGGGTTTCTATTTTTACAGCAATTGCCATGTGCTGTTTTGCCTTCTCCACCATCATTGGATGGGGACTTTACGGAGCACGGTGTATGGAATTTCTTCTCGGAAGCAGAACGATCCGGCCGTTTATGGTACTCTACTCACTGGTTGCACTTCTTGGAGCTACCGTTGACCTTGGTCTGATCTGGAGTATCGCAGAAACCTTCAACGGACTGATGGCAATCCCCAACCTGATTGCACTGTTTCTTCTGGCTCCGGTTGTTATACAGCTCACCAGAGAGTATTTCCAGAACGACGAAAATAATAAATAACAGGAAACAATCCTGTATCATATAAGAATCATGGAGGAAATGAAATGTCTGAATTAAGTGATAAACTCAGAGCAGAGTTTAAAAAAAGTGATGATGAAAGAGACGCATTGATGAATACACCGGAGGATGTAGAGCGCTGGGACAATATTGTCTACAGCCACGAAGACCGGAATATTCAGAAACTGGATGTTTACCGTCCAAAGCAGGCTGAAGGAGAGGATCTTCCTGTGATCATCAGCGTGCATGGCGGCGGATGGGTATATGGTGACAAAGAGCGTTATCAGTATTACTGCATGAGTCTGGCTCAGCGCGGTTTTGCAGTTGTGAATTTCACTTACCGTCTTGCTCCCGAGCATCAGTTCCCGGCACCTTTGGAGGATTTGAACCTTGTGTGCAAATGGGTCATGAAACGTGCGGGAAGATACCATTTTGACACAGAAAGAATCTTTGCCGTAGGCGATTCTGCAGGAGCTCATCTTCTCGGTCTCTATGCCGGTATCTGCACCAATCCTGATTATGCAGCAAGATACGAATTTACAGTTCCGGAAAACTTTGCGCTGACAGCCATTGCGCTGAACTGTGGTGTCTATGCACTGGAAAATGGCGATCCCGACCAACAGCTTGCACTGGAACTGATGAAGGATTTCCTTCCTGAACAGGGCTCTGATGAAGAACTGGAGAAGATCAATGTGCTGAACCGTATTACTGATGTTTATCCGCCGGTATTCTGCATGACTTCTGTAAATGATTTCCAGAAGGTTCAGGCACCGTTGCTGGTAAATAAACTGATGGAAAACAATGTACCGTTTGTCTTCCGTGTTTTCGGTGATAAAATCAATCAGCTTGGACATGTCTTCCACTGTGATATCAAAACAATTGATGCAGCACAGTGCAACGATGCAGAATGTGACTTTTTCAGAGAATTCTGCTTCTAACGTATCCTTTCGTAAATTACTATACCAATAACGCAGAATATCTGGTGCAGTTATTTCGAAAACGAGGGAATCAAGTACATCGAAAAATAAATGACTGGCTATATCACGCAGAATGATTTTCTCATATACAAGGCGGAGGAATGAGGCGATGCGGTGGCATCGTCGATTGACGACAATGCAGCAGATGAGAAATCAGGCAAGTGATATAGCTGGTTATTTATTATTCGATGTACTAGTATAAGCCACAATAAATACCGCACCGAAACATATGGTTATTTATTGTGGGTTATACTAGCGTGTTTGAAAATTCATTACTGTTTTTAAAAAACAGATATTGATAATGTGGAGGAAACTAGCATGAAAATATCAACAAGAGGAAGGTATGCAATCCGCGTGATGCTGGATCTGGCAGAACATAACCAGGGCGAATATATTCCTTTGATGGATATTGCCCGAAGACAGGAGATTTCTGAAAAATATCTGGAAGCCATTATTTCTACCTTCAGCAAAAACGGCTTACTGGTTGCACTGCGCGGGAAAGGCGGCGGCTATAAACTGGCCAAATCACCGGAGGAATATACCATCGGCAGCATTCTGAAACTGGCAGAAGGTTCTCTTGCACCGGTAGCCTGTCTGGAAGATGTTCCGAACAAATGTCCAAGAGCAGCCGAATGCAAGACTCTGAGCATGTGGGAAGGCCTTTATAAACTGATTGACGAGTATTTTGACGGGATTACACTGCAGGACCTGCTGGAGTCAGGAACTGACGGAGGAGATTATGTCATCTGACTGCGGATTGCTCCCGCAATATATTCCCTTCCGTCGTAGAGCGTGTTTGAAGGGCCGTCTTATATCATTGGAAATATATAACATTATCCTAGAGCGTGTTTGAAAATATACGAAAAGCAGATTTCATTTCTCTGTACTTCAACTACCGTACAGAAATGAAATCTGCTTTCTATTTTATGGAAAATTGAGAAACTGAAAATATGCAGAAATACATTCCGTCAGATTCTGTCTTTTTCTATTTTTTCTGTTCTTCTCGTAAATCCATCACATTCTTCTTTTCTGGTAATTCCATCACGTGCTTCTTTTCTGGTAATTCCATCACGTGCTTCTTTTCTGGTAAATTCAGCACATTCCTGCAGTATTTACACCAGATAGCCTGCCGCAATTTTATCCACACCTTCTGCGTCTTCTGAAATCCACTCCTCGTAAGACTTACCACTGGCGGCAACCGTCTTTCCAAGTTCTACAAGGAATGCCGGAATACGATCCTGCAGAATGGTTCCTGCTTCATGACCAAAAGCTTCCTTTCCCTGGGATTCCCTGCCGTTCACATACAGCACAAATGCCGGCTGGGATTTGCCGTCAATAGATTTTGCTGCACCGCGGAATCCAAGAGCACCGGTCTGATGTGTTCCACAGGAGGACGGACATCCGGAAATATGAATCTGCGGAAGTGCTCCATCCGGGATGGACGCTTCTCTTACTGCATCCACACAGACCTGCAAAAGTGCCTGAGAATCGCGCAGTCCAACCTGACAGATGCTTGCACCAATACAGCTTACCGATGTTTCAAACAGCGTACGTGCACCATCGCTGGTCAGATTCAGAACTTTTTCCGCTTCCGAACCAGTCAGGTTGATGATATATGCCCCTTCATCCGGAGCCAGACGCATCTCCGCATCCGGAATTTCTGCAAGAAGATCACTGAGTCTGCAGAAAGTTTCCGCAGATGGCTGACCTCCGATCGGATGCCATGCAACTGTATAAAGTCCTCTCTGCTTCTGCGGAAGAACACGAGAACCGGAAGCCTCCGTTCCATCTCCTGTTTTTTTGCATTCCGGAGCTGTTACAGAAATTGTAAGATCTTCTCCTGATGCAAAAACTTCCTCCAGTTTTTCCAGATATGCTTTTTTGTAATTTTCTGCGCCGCCAAGAACATCCTGCATATAGCGGGTTCTGGCTTTGGCACGATTTTCATAATTTCCGTAAGCACGGAAGGTAAGCCACATTGCCTTGATATAATACAGAATCTTCTCCGGCTCAACTGCCTCTGCCACTTTTACTCCGAAACGCGGATTGTTACCGAGACCGCCTGCGCTGTAAACATCAAATTTCCCATCTTCTCTTGCTGCAAAACCAAGGTCGCGATAAGTGGCATGGGGATAGTTTTTCGGTGAATTGGAGAAACATACCTTCAGTTTACGCGGCATTTTTTCAGCCTTGATAAAATGCATCAGATATTCTGCAGCCGCTTCTGCATACGGGATCACATCAAAATACTCTTCTGCCTCCACACCAGAAAGCGGAGAGCACATCACATTACGGGGAAAATCCCCGCCGCCTCCCATGGTAACAATTCCACAGTCCAGTGCCCCTTCCATAATATCATAAATCATTTCCGGCTGAAGGTCGTGAAGCTGAATGGTTTCACAGGTTGTAAAATGGATACGCTGTATATGAAAACGACGGATTGCATCAGCAGTAAACGCCATTTTCTCTTTCGTTACACGTCCGGCTGTCATTCTCAGACGAAGCATGCTGGCCTGTCCGCCTTTCTGTGCATAGCTTCCGTACAGGCCGGAAAATCCTTTGTATTCGTTTTTCTTAATCTCACCTTTATAAAATGCATCTGTTTTTTCCCGAAAAGCGGCCATTTCCTGTTTCCAGGACATCGGTTCAATTTTTTTCATCACAAACCCTCCAATATAAGATATTTATCTCATCTGTCTGATATCTGTTATACATAAAATTCTGCCGTCTGCTGCATGCAATTATGCAATAAACATGTACGGAACAGTTAACATTCAGATATATTGAATCTATGAAAATGATTATAAAATCGTTTCAAACGGATGTCAACCAGGTGGCTCTGTATTTCCAGATTCTGTCTATATTTGAGATGCTAACTTGTTGAGTCTCTCTGGAATTCTTCTTTATTTCTTTTTGCTGAATCTCTCCGGAATTCTTTTATATTTGTTTTTGCTGAATCTCTCCGGAATTCTTTTATATTTGTAATTCTTTACAAATGCTTCCAATGCCAGCTTTTGCAAATTCATAATTGACATATTTTTTTCAGATTCATATAATAAGGGGGCAGAAAAATCTGCCACATTCTGGAATTTTTTCTTCAGACTTCCAGTCATTACACAAAAGCAGGAGGATAACATGGTAAAAGAATATTTCAGCATTCCCAATCTTATGGGATATTTTCGGATACTGATGATACCGGTATTTTTGTATCTGTACAGTCATGCGGACAGCCCCGAAGACTTTTTTGCCGCATTTGTGATTCTGGGCATTTCTCTGCTCACTGATTTTTTTGACGGGAAAATTGCCAGAAAGTTCCATATGGTTACCGATTTCGGAAAGATTCTGGACCCGGTTGCAGACAAGCTGACGCAGGGATCACTTGCGATTGCGGTGCTGCTGCGTTATCCTATGATGAAAGTTTTTCTGGTGGTTTTCCTGCTAAAAGAATGTTATATGTCTCTGATGGGGCTTTATGTTATCAAAAAGAAGCATGTCCGAAAGGGTGCTCAGTGGTTCGGGAAGATTACCACCGGTGTGGTAGATGTGGGTATTATGCTTCTTCTGCTCGCTCCGAATCTGCCGGCTGCAGCCGCAGATGTCCTGATTCTTATCATGATCGCCTTTATGATTTTTTCTCTGGTAAATTACATCCGGTTTTATCACGGAATACTGACAACACCTGATGAGAAGCTGTAGAACGTGTCGAAAAATTGCTATCCGGATATCTTATTCCAAATATTACGAAAAGTGTTTTCTGATTTTAGATATGTTAAATTGGAAAACACTTTTTTATTAAAGCAAATCCAACTCTTTAATTCGCTAAAGAGTGCTTTAGGTAATCACAGCGAGTTTTAATGAATTACAGTAGATCTTAGCTTTGCAG
>CAMBAL010000036.1 GCA_945864225.1 uncultured Blautia sp.
GATCTAGTACGGTCTCGTGGGCTCGGAGATGTGTATAAGAGACAGCCTACGAAGAACTCATCGTTTTCGATTGCTTTTAATACTTCAGTAAGTTCATCTCCAAGGAAGATGGAAACAACTGCTGGCGGTGCTTCGTTCGCTCCGAGTCTGTGGTCATTACCTGCGCTGGCAACGGAGATACGAAGGAGATCTGCATAATCATCTACTGCTTTGATAACAGCTACCAGGAATACGAGGAACTGTGTATTTTCTGCAGGTGTTTTGCCGGGATCAAGAAGATTGACTCCTGTATCAGTGCTCATGGACCAGTTGTTGTGTTTACCGCTTCCGTTGATTCCTTCGAATGGTTTTTCATGAAGCAGACAAACCATTCCGTGTTTATCAGCGACTTTCTTCATGATTTCCATGGTCAGCTGGTTGTGGTCAACGGCAACGTTTGTGGTATCGAAGACAGGTGCCAGTTCGTGCTGTGCAGGTGCAACTTCGTTATGTTTGGTTTTTGCCGGAATACCGAGTTTCCAGAGTTCTTCATCAAGGTCATGCATGTAAGCGGCTACTCTTGGTTTCAGTGTTCCGAAGTAATGATCTTCCATTTCCTGTCCTTTTGGAGCAGGTGCACCGATCAGGGTACGTCCGCAGAAGATCAGGTCTTTTCTCTGTTTGTAAAGTTCTTTGTCAACCAGGAAGTATTCCTGTTCCGGTCCTACGGTAGTAGTGATATGTTTTACTTCTGTATTTCCAAGAAGTTTCAGAACTTTTAATGCTTCTACATTAAGAGCATCCATGGAACGAAGAAGAGGTGTTTTTTTATCAAGCGCTTCACCGCTGTAAGAACAGAACGCTGTCGGAATATAAAGTGTGCGGTCCTTGATAAATGCCGGAGAAGTTGGATCCCATGCGGTATATCCTCTTGCCTCGAATGTAGCACGAAGTCCTCCTGACGGGAAACTGGATGCATCCGGTTCGCCCTTTACAAGTTCTTTGCCGGAAAATTCCATGATGATCTGTCCGTCACCTGTAGGAGAAATGAAGCTGTCATGTTTCTCAGCTGTGAAGTTGGTCATCGGCTGGAACCAGTGTGTATAATGGGTAGCACCGTTTTCGATTGCCCATTCTTTCATGGCTACTGCAACGGAATTGGCAACGTCCAGTTCCAGATGTGTTCCATTTTCGATGGTTTTTTTCAGTGCTTTGTACATGTCTTTTGGTAATTTGGTACGCATGATCTTGTCGTTAAAAACAAGACTGCCGTACAGTTCAGGAATATTTTGTGCCATATAGGTACTCTCCTTTCGATTAAGATCCATTAATCTTTTATTTCTTGAATATGTGTAAATAAACAAAAAAAGCGCCTTGGATCTCATCTCCAAAGCGCCTTTGCTTATGTGATGTAGTATACTCAAAAAAATCCGATTGTCAATGACTTTTTTGAAAAAAATAGCAAAAAGATTTTTTGAAAGCCACAAAAAGATTTTTCGAAAGCCAGGGGTTGACAAATCGCTTTCTTCCATTATAATTCAGAAAGTGTAATGGCACTTTGATGCGGGAAAGTGAAAAACCTGTATGTTAAAGTCCGAAATTTGTATTTTCAGAAAATACAGAACATGTATTTTCACAAAAAAGAAAATGTAGAGCATGTATTTTCAAAAAATATAAAAGAGAAAATGAATGATGGAGGATGTTCAGATGGCAGGAATTAAAGAGGAATGCGGTGTATTCGGAATTTATGACCTGGATGGCGGTAATGTGGTTCCATCCATATATTATGGCCTGACAGCGCTGCAGCACAGAGGACAGGAATCCTGTGGTATGGCTGTATCAAAGACCAATGGTGAGATCGGAAATGTACAGTTCCATAAAGATCTGGGACTGGTAAGTGAAGTATTCAGGAAAGAAAACCTGGAAAAGCTGGAAGGAGATATCGGTGTAGGACATGTGCGTTATTCCACCACCGGTGCATCTGTCGCAGAAAATGCCCAGCCTCTGGTTTTGTCATATATTAAAGGTACACTGGGACTGGCTCATAATGGAAACCTGATCAATACCGGTGAATTGAAATGGGAACTGATTCAGACAGGAGCCATTTTTCATACAACAACAGACTCGGAAGTTATCGCGTTTCACATTGCAAAGGAACGTGTTCATTCGAAAACAGTAGAAGAGGCAATTCTGAAGACTGCCAAAAAAATCAAAGGCGGTTATGCCCTGGTAGTGATGAGCCCGCGTAAGCTGATCGGTGTGCGCGATCCATATGGACTGAAGCCTCTCTGCATTGGAAAAAGAGGAAATACCTATGTGCTGGCATCGGAAAGCTGTGCACTGACATCTGTAGGTGCGGAATTTGTCCGGGATGTAGAACCCGGTGAGATCGTGACCATCAGTCAGAAGGGAATTTCTTTCGATAGGAGCCTGACAACAGAGAAACATGCACACTGTGTGTTTGAATATATTTATTTTGCAAGACTGGACAGCACTATGGATGGTGTAAAAATCTATGATGCACGTATCCGCGGCGGCAAATCTCTTGCCAAGTCTTATCCGGTGGAAGCGGATCTTGTAACCGGTGTACCGGAGTCCGGAATTCCGGCAGCTAAGGGATTTTCGGAAGAATCCGGAATTCCTTTCGGGTTTGCATTTTACAAAAACAGTTATATTGGAAGAACGTTCATCAAGCCGACACAGAAAGAACGTGAGTCCAGCGTTCACATGAAACTGAGTGTGCTGGAGTCTGTGGTAAAAGGAAAACGGATTGTTCTGGTGGATGATTCCATTGTCCGCGGTACAACAATCAAAAATCTGATTCGTATGCTGAAAGAAGCAGGAGCGGTATCCGTGCATGTAAGAATCTGTTCTCCGCCGTTCCTTCATCCATGTTATTTCGGAACGGACGTGCCCTCCAATGAGCAGTTGATTGCCAGCAGCAACAGTACAGAGGAAATCCGGGAACTGATCGGGGCGGATTCTCTTGGTTATATGGAAATTGATTATCTGGAAGGGATGGCCGGAGGACTTCCGCTCTGCAAGGCCTGCTTTGACGGAAATTATCCGATGGAAATTCCGGAGGAGCTGCGTGAAAAGTAAAAAAAGCAGAATTTACATATTTACAAATGAAAAAAAATAAGTTATAGTTATGCTTATATGTAAGCAAACATAGCTTTTTACAAAAGCGAAAGATAAATAAGTGATCATTCAGAACTGACAATGGCGTCAGAAGCGGAGGGGATTTTTACCCAATTTCCGGCTTCTGATGCCTTTTTTGTTTCCGAAAAGGATGATGGAGGAGGAAATCACAAATGGCAGTAAAATACGTATTTGTCACAGGCGGAGTTGTTTCCGGTCTTGGTAAAGGGATTACAGCAGCATCTCTTGGGCGTCTTCTGAAGGCAAGAGGATATCAGGTAACCATGCAGAAGTTTGATCCGTATATTAACATTGACCCAGGTACCATGAATCCGATTCAGCATGGAGAAGTGTTTGTTACGGATGATGGTACAGAAACAGACCTGGATCTGGGACATTATGAGCGTTTTATTGATGAATCTCTTGATAAAAATTCAAATGTGACAACTGGAAAAATATACTGGTCTGTACTTCAGAAGGAGCGCCACGGAGATTTCGGCGGAGGTACTGTGCAGGTGATCCCGCATATTACCAATGAAATCAAGAGCCGTTTTTACCGGGCAAAATCTCCGGATGAAGACAGAATTGCGATTATCGAAGTGGGAGGAACGGTAGGCGATATCGAAAGCCAGCCATTCCTGGAGTCCATTCGTCAGTTTCAGCATGAAGTGGGACATGACAATGCAGTGCTGATCCACGTGACCCTGATTCCGTATCTGAAAGCCTCTGAAGAGATGAAGACGAAGCCGACGCAGGCAAGTGTCAAAGAACTGCAGGGGATGGGAATCCAGCCGGATGTTCTGGTATGTCGAAGCGAACATCCGCTGACCGATGAAATCCGTCAGAAAATTGCACTGTTCTGTAATGTGCCGATTAGCCATGTGCTGCAGAACCTGGATGTAGAGTATTTGTATGAAGCACCTCTTGCTATGGAGCGGGAAAAACTTGCGGATGTGGTTCTTCAGAGCCTGCGTCTGGAAAACAGAAAACCGGATCTGACAGATTGGATCGAAATGGTACAGAATCTTCGCAATCCGGAAGGAACAGCAAGAATTGCAATTGTTGGAAAATATACACAGCTTCATGATGCGTATTTAAGTGTTGTAGAAGCACTGAAGCATGGCGGTATTGCCTGCAAGGCAAAGGTAGAGCTGGATTGGGTGGATTCTGAAGAATTAAACGAGAAGAATCTTGATCAGACTCTTCATAATGCAGACGGGATTCTGGTACCCGGAGGTTTTGGAAACAGAGGAACCGAGGGAATGATTCTTGCCGCACAGTATGCAAGAGTACACAAAATTCCGTATTTGGGTATCTGCCTTGGCATGCAGATGGCGATTGTGGAATATGCCCGTCATGTGCTGGGATATGAAGATGCCAACAGTATTGAACTTGATCCGGAAACAAAACATCCGGTGATCGCGCTGATGCCGGATCAGGAAAGCGTGGAAGATCTTGGAGGAACCTTAAGACTGGGAAGCTATCCGTGTGTACTGGCGGAAAATTCCCGCTCTATTGAACTTTTCGGAAAAAAAGAAATTCAGGAACGCCACAGGCACCGTTATGAAGTCAACAATGCTTTCCGTGCGGAATTAAACGAAAAAGGCATGCGGATAGCAGGTACATCTCCGGACGGACATATTGTGGAAATGATTGAGATTGCCGCCCACCCGTTCTTTATCGGAACACAGGGACATCCGGAATTCAAATCAAGACCAAACCATGCGCATCCTCTGTTTGCCGGATTTGTCCGCGCAGCACTGGAGAATGCAAAAGCCAAAAATCAATAACGGCTGGTCCGTTATTGTTCCCATAATAAACTGACAGAAAGGATGAGGGAAAATGAAAGAAGTGAGAAAGGAAGAACAGGGTCTGTATCGGCCGCAATTTGAGCATGACAACTGTGGTATCGGTGCAGTTGTAAACATCAAAGGGAAAAAGACACATGATACAGTTGCCAATGCCCTGAAGATAGTGGAAAATCTGGAACACCGTGCCGGCAAAGATGCAGAAGGAAAAACAGGTGATGGTGTTGGTATCCTCCTGCAGATTTCCCATAAATTTTTTAAGAAAGCATGCAAAAAAGAAGGCATTGAGATCGGTGGAGAAAGAGAATACGGAATTGCCCAGCTTTTCTTCCCGCAGCATGAGATCAAACGTGCCCAGGCAAAAAAAATGTTTGAGATTATTATCCAGAAAGAGGGGCTGGAGCTTCTCGGGTGGAGAACTGTTCCGGTTATTCCGGATGTGCTCGGACATAAAGCAAGAGAGTGTATGCCATGCATTATGCAGGCATTTATCAAAAAACCGGATGATGTGGAATCAGGACTTTCTTTTGATCGTATGCTTTATATTGCACGCCGTGAGTTTGAACAGAGTAATGACAATACTTACGTTGTTTCCATGAGCAGCCGTACCATTGTATATAAAGGTATGTTCCTGGTAGGACAGCTTCGTACATTCTTTGAGGATCTGCAGAGCCCGGATTATGAATCTGCCATTGCCATGGTACATTCCCGTTTCAGTACCAATACGAATCCAAGCTGGGAGCGCGCGCATCCGAACCGCTTTATGGTACACAATGGTGAAATCAACACAATTCGCGGCAATGCGGATAAAATGCTGGCCCGTGAAGAAAATATGGAATCACCGTACCTGAAAGGACAGCTTCACAAAGTCCTTCCGGTTGTCAACAGATCCGGTTCCGACTCCGCAATGCTTGACAATACTCTGGAATTCCTGGTAATGAGCGGTATGGATCTTCCGCTTGCTGTGATGATCACGATTCCGGAGCCGTGGGCAAACAATGATACGATTTCTCAGGAAAAGAGAGATTTTTATCAGTATTATGCAACCATGATGGAACCGTGGGACGGACCTGCATCCATTCTGTTTTCCGATGGTGATGTGATGGGTGCTGTACTTGATAGAAACGGTCTTCGTCCTTCCAGGTACTATGTAACATCCGACGGTTACGTAATTCTGTCTTCGGAAGTAGGTGTTATGCCGGTTCCGGAAGAAAAAATTGTTCTGAAAGAACGTCTGCATCCGGGAAAAATGCTCCTGGTAGATACCGTTCAGGGCAGAATTATTGATGATAATGAACTGAAAGAAAAATATGCCAAAATGCAGCCTTACGGGGAGTGGCTGAACAGCTATCTGGTACAGCTGAAAGATATTAAGATTCCGAATCAGAGAGTGGAAGAATACGGTGAAGAACAGCGTGCCCGTCTGCAGAAGGCATTTGGATATACGTATGAACAGTATCGTACCTCCATCCGCAACATGGCGCTGAATGGTGCTGAGAGTATTGGGGCGATGGGTGTGGATACACCACTGGCCGTTCTTTCCAAAGAACACCGTCCGTTATTTGATTATTTTAAACAGATTTTCGCACAGGTAACCAATCCGCCGATTGACTGTATCCGTGAGGAAATCGTAACTTCCACCAGTGTTTATGTAGGCAAGGATGGAAACCTTCTTGTTCAGCAGCCGGAAAATTGTCAGGTACTGAAAATCGTTCACCCGATCCTTACCAATACTGATATGCTGAAAATCAAGACCATGAAAAAAGAAGGCTTCAAAGTTGCCGTGGTTTCTACTCTCTATTATAAGAGCACAAAGCTGGAGCGTGCGATTGACCGTCTGTTCGTGGAAGTAGATAAAGCATTCCGTGAAGGTGCCAACATTCTGGTTCTTTCAGACAGAGGAGTGGACGAAAATCATATGCCGATTCCGTCTCTGCTTGCTGTATCTGCTGTACATCAGCATCTGGTAAAAACAAAGAAGAGTACTTCTCTGGCAATTATTCTGGAATCCGGGGAGCCGAGAGAAGTTCATCATTTTGCTACACTTCTGGGCTATGGTGCAAGTGCGATTAATCCATATCTTGCACAGGAAACCATCCGGGAACTGATCGATAATCACATGCTGGATAAAGATTATTATGCAGCAGTGGACGATTATAACAATGCTGTTTTAAGCGGAATTGTCAAAATTGCTTCCAAAATGGGTATTTCTACCCTGCAGTCTTATCAGGGCGCGCAGATTTTTGAGGCGATTGGTATTTCCCAGGATGTGATCGACAAATATTTTACTGGTACAGTTAGCCGTGTAGGTGGTATTACCCTGGAAGATATTGAAGAAAATGTAGAAAAACTTCATTCCGAAGCCTTTGATCCGCTGGGAATGAATACAGATCTGACTCTGGACAGTGTAGGCGCTCACAAAATGAGAAGTCAGGGCGAAGAGCATCGTTATAATCCGCAGACCATCCATCTTCTTCAGCAATCTACAAAATGCGGCGACTACAACATGTTCAAAGAATACACCAAAATGGTGGATATGGAAAGCCATGGCAACTTAAGAGGACTGATGGATTTCAAATATGCGGAAACTCCTCTTCCTATGGATGAAGTAGAAAGTGTGGAGGAAATCGTGAAACGATTTAAGACCGGTGCTATGTCCTATGGTTCCATTTCTCAGGAGGCACACGAGACACTGGCAATCGCTATGAATCACCTTCACGGCAAATCCAATACCGGTGAGGGCGGTGAAAGTGATGAACGTATTGATTCCTCAGGTTCCGATAGTGACCGCTGTTCTGCAATCAAACAGGTTGCCAGCGGACGATTCGGTGTTACCAGCCGTTATCTTGTATCTGCAAGAGAAATCCAGATTAAGATGGCGCAGGGTGCAAAACCGGGTGAGGGCGGACATCTTCCTGCAAAGAAGGTTTATCCGTGGATCGCAAAGACCCGTCATTCCACACCGGGTGTCAGCCTGATCTCTCCGCCGCCTCATCATGATATTTATTCGATCGAGGACCTGGCACAGCTGATCTATGACTTGAAAAATGCCAATAAATATGCAGATATTTCCGTAAAACTGGTATCCGAGGCCGGTGTTGGTACAGTCGCTGCCGGTGTTGCAAAAGCCGGTGCACAGACAATTCTGATCTCCGGTTACGACGGAGGTACCGGTGCGGCACCGAGAAGTTCGATTCATAATGCCGGACTTCCGTGGGAACTGGGACTTGCAGAAACTCATCAGACACTTCTGATGAACGGACTGCGCAACCGTGTACGTATCGAAACAGATGGTAAGCTTATGAGCGGTCGTGATGTGGCAATTGCTGCACTCCTTGGTGCGGAAGAATTCGGATTTGCAACGGCTCCGCTTGTAACGATGGGCTGTGTTATGATGCGTGTCTGCAATCTGGATACCTGTCCGGTGGGTGTTGCTACCCAGAATCCGGAGCTTCGCAAGAGATTCCGCGGCAAACCGGAATATGTGGAAAACTTTATGCGCTTTATCGCCCAGGAATTGAGAGAATATATGTCCCGTCTGGGGGTTCATACCATTGACGAGATGGTTGGACGTACCGATCTTCTTGTTCCGGCAAAGGATGTGGAAGAGCCGCATATCGGCAAATTGGATTTAAGTGCCATTCTGAACAATCCGTATGCAGGAAAAGGGGATAAAGTGACCTTTGATCCGAAGGCGGAATTTAACTTTGAACTGGAAAAAACACTGGATGAAAAGGTGCTCCTGAAGAAATGTGCAAGAGCAATTTCCACAGGAGAGCATACAGAACTGGATGTGACAGTTACCAATACAGACCGTACGTTTGGTACGATTCTTGGCGCGGAGATTACAAGAAAGAATAAAGAAGGGCTTCCGGATGATACGATCGTGATCAACTGTAAAGGTGCCGGCGGACAGAGCTTTGGCGCATTTATTCCGAAGGGTCTGACTCTGAATCTGACCGGTGACAGCAATGATTATTTCGGTAAAGGACTTTCCGGAGGTAAGCTGGTTGTAAAGGTACCGGAAAAAGCCACCTACAAAGCAGAAGAAAATATCATCGTAGGAAACGTGGCTCTTTATGGTGCGACAAGCGGAACCGCATTTATCAATGGTGTTGCAGGCGAGCGTTTTGCAGTCCGTAATTCCGGTGCCAATGCAGTTGTAGAAGGCGTGGGAGAACACGGCTGTGAATATATGACCGGCGGACGTGTCGTTGTTCTTGGAAGAACCGGGAAAAACTTTGCTGCAGGTATGAGCGGCGGTATCGCATATGTACTGGATATCCACAATGAACTTTACAAAAATATCAACAAGGCAATGATCTCTATTGAAAAAGTAGAGAATAAATACGATAAGAAGGAATTGCACGACCTGATTGAAGCCCATGTAAAAGCCACCGGCTCGAAACTTGGTGCAAAGATTCTGGCAGATTTTGACGCATATCTGCCGCACTTTAAGAAGCTGATTCCTGATGAATTCAAGAGAATGATCACCTTAAGTGCTAAACTGGAAGAAAAGGGACTGACAAGCGAACAGGCACAGATGGAAGCATTCTATGAAAGTATCGGTGTGAAACATTAAGGAGGAGAGAATCATGGGAAAACCAACAGGTTTCTTAGATTATAAAAGAGAAACGGCAAAAGTACTGCCGCCGAAAGTCCGGATCACCAATTTCAATGAATTCCGTGTTCCGTTAAATAAAGAAAAACAGAAATTACAGGGAGCACGCTGCATGGCCTGCGGCGTTCCCTTCTGCCAGTCCGGCATGATGCTGGGCGGCATGGCTTCCGGATGTCCGCTTCATAATCTGGTTCCGGAAACCAATGATCTGGTATATACCGGCAACTGGAAACAGGCATACCTTCGTCTCAGTAAGACACACAGTTTTCCGGAATTTACCTCCAGGGTTTGTCCTGCACTCTGTGAAGCTGCCTGCACCTGCAATCTGGACGGTGAACCGGTAGCTACCAAAGAAAATGAGAGAGCAATTATTGAAACTGCTTTTGAAGAAGGCTGGGTACAGCCTCAGAAACCAAATGTGCGTACAGGAAAGAGCATCGCCGTGATCGGAAGCGGTCCTTCCGGACTTGCTGCAGCACAGCAGCTGAACCGCAGAGGCCACAGCGTGACCGTTTATGAGCGCAGCGACAGAATCGGAGGTCTTCTCCGTTACGGAATTCCGAACATGAAGCTGGAAAAATCTGTGATTGACCGCCGAATCCGTCTGATGGAAGAGGAAGGCGTCAGATTTGTAACGAACACCAATGTAGGTGTGGATATCACTTCTGAAGAACTTCTGAAGAAATATGACCGTGTTGTTCTCGCATGCGGTGCATCCAATCCGAGAGATATCAAAGTTCCGGGAAGAGATTCCAAAGGCATTTATTTTGCGGTGGATTTCCTGAAACAGGTAACCAAAACGCTTCTGGACAGCGATTTTTCAAAAGTTCCCTGTGAACTTGCAAAAGGTAAAAATGTTCTGGTCATCGGCGGTGGAGATACCGGTAATGACTGTGTGGGAACCTCGATCCGTCTTGGAGCAAAATCGGTGACACAGCTGGAAATGATGCCGATGCCTCCGGTGGAAAGACTGGAAAGCAATCCATGGCCGCAGTGGCCGAGAGTTCTGAAAACCGATTACGGTCAGGAAGAAGCCATTGCTGTTTTCGGCAGTGATCCGCGTGTATATCAGACAACAGTTACAGAATTTATTCCGGATAAAAAAGGCAATGTCTGCAAGGCAAAAATTGTAAAACTGCAAAGCCAGAAAGATGAGAAAACAGGAAGAATGATGATGGTTCCTGTGGAAGGAAGCGAAGAAATCATTCCTGCAGATGTTGTTCTGATCGCAGCTGGTTTCCTCGGAAGTGAAAAATATGTGACAGATGCCTTCCATGTAGCTGTTAACGGACGAACCAACGTAGAGACAAAACAGGACTGCTATGAGACATCTGTTCCCCGTGTGTTTACAGCAGGCGATATGCACAGAGGCCAGTCCCTGGTCGTATGGGCGATCCGTGAAGGCCGTGAAGCTGCCAAAGCAGTGGATGAATCGCTGATGGGTTATACGAACCTTTGAGTTTTCGGTTTCGGGATAACAGAGAATCATTTTAACAGTCAATTTTAGCACTTTAAAAAGTGAAAAAGATAGTTGACAAAGAAGAGTGCGGTTGATATAATACCTGCATGAACAAGGGCGTTCTTTTGGATGAGATAACATGCCAAAAGTGCGCTCTTTTTTATTTCATATATTTATAGATGATAAGAAATGTGTGAGAATGGATTTCCGGAATGTGTTTTGAAATTTTCGGTATACTTTTAATGGATGATTAAGGAGAGATTGCGATGGGGAATTATACCAGAGAGGAAGTATTGCAGATTGCTGAGGACGAGGATGTAGAGTTTGTACGTCTTCAGTTTACAGATATGTTCGGCACTATGAAGAATATTGCCGTGACCGTCCGGGAACTTCCCAGGGCTCTTAATAATGAATTTACGGTGGATGCAAGCTTTATTGCAGGTGTTGCGGAAGACAGGGAACCAGATCTTTATCTTTGCCCGGATCCGGCTACATTTACGATTCTGCCATGGAGACCGCAGCAGGGAAAAGTTGCCCGAATGATGTGTGATCTCTATAAGGCGGATGGAACTGCCTATATGAGCAGCCCGAGATATATTCTGAAAAAAATAACAGATCTTGCGAAGGCGGAAGGGTATACCTGTTATATAGATACAGAGTGTGAATTTTTCCTGTTTCATGCGGATGATAACGGTATGCCTACTACAATCACGCATGAGAAAGCCGGATATCTTGATATGAGTCCCATGGATCTGGGAGAAAATGCCAGACGTGATATTGTGCTGAATCTGGAGGATATGGGAATTGAAGTTCAGTCTTCTCATCATGAGACAGCACCTGCGCAGCATGAGATTGATTTCAAAAACGGGGAAGTCGATGAAATGGCTGACCGTGTGATGACATTTAAGATGACAGTGCGTACCATTGCCAAACGTCATGGACTGCATGCAACGTTTATGCCGAAGCCGAGGGCAGAGGTGAATGGCTCCGGTATGCATATCAGTTTTTCTTTGTTTAAAAATGGAAGAAATATTTTTGAAAATCCGGAGAATCCGAAAGAACTCAGTCAGGAAGCGTATTATTTTATCGGCGGACTTCTTGCACACAGCCGGGAAATGGCACTGGTCACCAATCCTCTGGTGAATTCTTATAAGCGCCTTGTTCCGGGGTATGAAGCTCCCACAGAACTGACCTGGACAAAGAATAATCAGAATTCCCTTGTGCGGGTGCCGATTGCAAGAAAGGGAGATACAAGAATTGAGATGAGAAGTCCGGATGCGGCATCCAATCCATATCTGGTATTTGCTCTCTGTCTTGCTGCAGGACTGGATGGAATCAACAAAAAGATCGAACCTGCGGAAGCTTCCAATTGTTCGGATTCCGATTATGAAGTTCCTGTAGCGGAAGTGGAAAATCTTCCGGGAAATTTAAAGGAGGCCATTGATCTTTTTGAACAGAGTTCCTGGATGGAAGAAATCCTTGGAAAGAAATTCTGTGAGAAATATGTGGCTTCCAAGAAAAAAGAGTGGCTGAAATATACAAGACAGGTAACTGAGTGGGAAATTGAAAATTATCTATATCGAATTTAAAGTGGGCGTTTGAGTACTTCGTTTCACTGATTTATTCGGTTGGGGCGAAAGAGGAGTGGCATTGTATGAGCGTCAGTATCGTGGTTGCGTTACCGAAAATCGAAGATGCGAAAAAAATACGCACGATCCTTGTCAGACATGGCTTTACAGTGACAGCGGTGTGCAGCAGCGGTTCCCATGCTCTGGCAAGTATTTCGGAACTGGGATATGGAATACTGATATGCGGATATCATCTCTCAGATATGTATTATTATAATCTGAAAGAGGATCTGCCGGCAGGATTTGAAATGATTCTGCTGGCATCCGCAAGAGTGGTCAGTGAGGCACCGGTGTCTGTATTGACCGTTCAGATGCCCATGAAATCCAGTGATCTGCTCAATACTGTGAATATGGTAGACGGGCAGCTGGAACGCCGGATCAGAAAAGACAAGAAAAAGCCTAAGCTTCGCACATGGAAAGAACAGAACTATATTTCCAATGCAAAGATGATGCTGATGCAGCGTAATCGACTCAGTGAGGAGGAAGCTTACCGCTATATACAGAAATGCAGCATGGACTCCGGAACCAATATGGTGGAAACGGCACAGATGCTGCTGATGTTGTTTTATGATGAATTATGATACAAATGGAGGATGAGGAAATGGAATTTTTGGATGGAAGATGGGAAAAAGAAGTTACCGACTGGGATACTCTGCTTGGAGATTCTGTCCTGAATGAGACCGCTGTTGTAGAAGGAGCCATTCACAGTATCCGGAATATGGGGGATGTGGCCTTTGTGATTTTAAGAAGGCGTGAGGGATTGTTTCAGACAGTGTTTGAAAATGAAAAAGTGGAGATGTCCATTCATGATCTCAAAGAGGCCATGACTGTCCGTGCAACAGGAATTGTCAAAGCGGAGGAACGGGCACCGCACGGAAGAGAACTGAGAATCGTCAGCATGAAAATTCTCTCTTCTCCTGCAGAACCGCTTCCGATGGCAATTGATAAATGGAAGCTGAACACTTCTCTGGAGGCAAAACTGAATCTTCGTCCAATCGCTCTCCGCAATATTAAGGAGAGATCTAAATTCAAAATACAGGAAGCACTGGTAAGAGCATTCCGTGATTATCTTTATGATCACGGCTTTACAGAAATCCATACTCCAAAGATCGGCGCCAGAGGCGCAGAGGGCGGTGCGAACCTGTTCAAATTAAGCTATTTCCACAAACCTGCAGTTCTTGCCCAGAGTCCGCAGTTCTATAAACAGATGATGGTTGGCGTATTTGACCGTGTATTTGAGACAGGTCCTGTATTCCGTGCAGAAAAGCACAATACCAAACGTCATCTGAATGAATATACCAGCCTGGACTTTGAGATGGGTTATATTGACAGTTTTGAAGAGATTATGGCTATGGAAACCGGATTCCTTCAGTATGCCATGGAACTTTTGAGAAAAGATTACGCAAAAGAACTGGAAATCCTGAAAGTACAGCTTCCGGATGCATCAAGAATTCCTGCTGTACGTTTTGATGTGGCAAAAGAATTGGTATCTCAGAAATATAACAGAAAAATCCGCAACCCGTTTGACCTGGAGCCGGAAGAAGAAGCACTGATCGGTCAGTATTTTAAGGAAGAATATGATGCAGATTTTGTATTTGTGACACATTATCCTTCCAAGAAACGTCCGTTTTACGCAATGGATGATCCGGCAGATGACAGGTTTACCCTGAGTTTTGACCTGTTGTTCCATGGACTGGAGATTACCACAGGCGGTCAGCGTATTCACGATTATCAGGCATTGAAAGAAAAGATTGCAGCACGCGGTATGGAAGAGGAAGGAATGGAACAGTATCTGGATACCTTCAAACATGGAATGCCGCCTCACGGAGGACTTGGAATCGGTCTGGAACGTCTGACGATGCAGCTTCTCGGAGAGGAAAATGTCAGAGAAGCCTGTCTTTTCCCGCGTGATCTGAACAGACTGGAACCGTAAGCAGAGAAAGAAGGATATGATAAATGGCAAAAATAATTGATGATGAAACGATGGAAAATGTCTGCATCCTTGCCAAGCTTTCCCTGAGTGAAGAAGAAAAGGAAAAGGCAAAAGCAGATATGCAGAAAATGCTGGATTATGTAGAAAAACTGGATGAACTGGATACGGAAAATGTTGAGCCTCTTTCTCATATTTTCGGAGATACCAATGTATTCCGGGAAGATGTGGTGACCAATGGCGATGATAAGGAAGCAATGCTTGCCAATGCGCCGAAAGCCAAAGAATGGCAGTATCAGGTTCCAAAAACCATAGGATAGGAGAAATGAGACAATGGATCTGGAGAAACTTACCGCGTTACAGCTTGCGGAAAAAATAAAACAACATCAGATCAGTGTCCTGGATGGCGTGAAACATGTCTTTGAGCAGATTGAGAAGAAAGAGCCGAAAATCCATGCATATCTGGACACTTATAAAAAAGAAGCATATGCAAGAGCAAAACAGGTACAGAAAGGAATCGAGGACGGGACTTATACGGGTCCTCTTGCCGGTGTACCGATTGCCATCAAAGATAATATCTGTATCAAAGGGAAAACCACAACCTGTGCGTCAAAAATTCTGGAAAATTTTGTACCTCAGTATAATGCAGAAGTAATCGACCGTCTGGAACGTGCAGGACTGGTCATCATCGGCAAGACAAACATGGATGAATTTGCCATGGGAAGTACCACGGAAACCTCTGCATACGGTGTTACCCGTAATCCATGGGATACGGAACATGTTCCGGGCGGTTCTTCCGGCGGTTCCTGTGCGGCAGTTGCTGCAGGAGAAACATATCTTGCACTGGGTTCTGATACAGGCGGCTCCATCCGTCAGCCCAGCTCGTTCTGCGGCGTGACCGGAATCAAGCCTACTTACGGAACCGTATCCCGTTATGGCCTTGTGGCTTATGCATCTTCCCTGGATCAGATCGGACCTGTGGGAAAAGATGTGGCAGATTGTGCAGCGCTTCTGGAGATTATTGCAGGTCATGATACAAAAGACAGTACTTCCATTGAACGGCAGGATCTGAATTTCACAAAAGACATGGAAGGAAAACTGATGGGGATGAAATTCGGCGTTCCGAAGGAATACCTTGCGGAAGGACTGAATCCGGAAGTCAAGGCTGCTTTTATGGATGCCCTGAAAATTCTCTCCCAGCAGGGTGCGATTGTGGAATTTTTCTCTATGAAAACAACGGAATACATGATTCCGGCTTACTATATTATTGCCAGTGCAGAGGCAAGCTCCAATCTGGAACGTTTTGATGGTGTCAAATATGGATATCGTGCAAAAGAATATGAAGGTCTTCATGATATGTACAAGAAGACAAGAACCGAAGGCTTCGGAGAAGAAGTGAAGCGCCGTATCATGCTTGGATCCTTTGTACTGAGCTCCGGTTATTACGATGCTTATTATCTGAAAGCTTTGAAGACAAAAGCACTGATCAAACAGGAATTTGACCGTGCGTTTGAAAAATATGATGTTCTTCTGGCACCCGCTGCGCCGTATACGGCACCGAAGCTCGGGGAGAGTCTGAAAGATCCTCTTGCCATGTATCTTGGAGATATTTATACGGTTGCGGTAAACCTGTGCGGTCTTCCCGGAATTACTGTTCCATGCGGAATGGACAGTGCAGGACTTCCGGTCGGTATCCAGATGATCGGAGACTGCTTTATGGAAAAGAAAATTCTGCGTGCGGCAAAGGAATATGAAACCTGCCGCGGTACATTCCCGACAGCAGAGGAAGGAGGCAGAAAAGCATGAAACAGTATGAGACAATTATCGGTCTGGAAGTTCATGTAGAGCTTGCCACCAAAACCAAAATTTTCTGCGGATGTTCCACAGAATTCGGAGGGGCACCGAATACCCATACCTGCCCTGTATGTACAGGAATGCCGGGTTCCCTTCCTGTATTGAATAAAAAAGTGGTGGAGTTTGCCCTGAAAGCAGGAATTGCTGCAAACTGCCAGATCAATCAGTATTGTAAGTTTGACAGAAAGAATTATTTTTATCCGGACAATCCTCAGAACTATCAGATTTCCCAGCTTTATCTGCCAATCTGTCATGACGGATGGGTAGAAATCGAGACCTCCGCCGGAAAGAAAAAAGTCCGTATTCATGAGATGCATATGGAAGAAGATGCCGGAAAACTGATCCATGATGAGTGGGAGGACTGTTCTCTGGTGGATTATAACCGAAGCGGAGTTCCTCTGATCGAAATTGTATCCGAGCCGGATATGAGAAGCTCGGAGGAGGTCATTGCCTATCTTGAGAAACTGCGCTGTATGATGCAGTATCTGGGTGTTTCCGACTGTAAGCTGCAGGAAGGTTCCATGCGTGCGGACGTAAACCTTTCTGTCCGTGAAGCTGGTACAGAGAAATTCGGAACAAGAACAGAAATGAAAAACCTGAACTCTTTTAAGGCGATTGCAAGAGCCATTGAGGGAGAACGGGAGCGTCAGATCGAGCTTCTGGAAATGGGCAGACCGGTTATTCAGGAGACACGTCGATGGGACGATAACAAGGAATCTTCCCACGCCATGCGTTCCAAAGAGGATGCCAAGGATTACCGC
Source organism: uncultured Blautia sp. (assembly GCA_945864225.1). Lineage (GTDB taxonomy): Bacteria > Bacillota > Clostridia > Lachnospirales > Lachnospiraceae > Blautia_A. The sequence continues at coordinate 17,182 of CAMBAL010000036.1, forward strand.
TATTTCCCGGATCCGGATCTTCCGCCGATCCATATTTCCGATGCATGGATTCAGGAACTGAGAGAAGCTCAGCCGGAACTTCGTGAAGAAAAACAGCAGCGTTATCAGGAAGAGTACGGTCTTCCTGCATATGATGCCGGAATTCTGACAGAGTCCAGATCCCTCTCTGTTCTTTTTGAAAAAACGGCAGAACTCTGCGGAAATGCAAAAAAAGCAGCCAACTGGTTTATGGTGGAAGTTCTCCGTCTGATGAAAGAAAAATCCATGGATCCGGAGGAGGTAAGCTTTGCACCGAAGCATCTGGCAGATCTGATCCTTATGGTGGAGAAAAAAGAAGTCAGCGCACAGAATGCCAAGAAGGTATTTGAAATCGTATTTGATGAGGATGTGGATCCGGTTTCCTATATTGAAGAGCACGGGCTGAAAATCGTGGAAGATACAGGCCTTCTCAATGAGATACTGAACAAAATTATGGAGGAAAACCCGGGACCGCTTGCAGAGCTTCTGGGAGGCAAAGAAAAAGTATTTGGTTTCTTTGTAGGAAAGATGATGAAAGAACTGAAGGGCAAAGCGAGCCCGGATGCGGTCAGAGAAGCACTGAATAAAGAGATTGAAAAACGCAGATAAGAGATTGCGATTCAATCATATGAAAGAGAGTAAAAGATGCAGATAAAATCATGGTCTGCAGAAAATGAATGATCAGGAGATTATAAAAATGGTTACAGTAAATAAAAATTATCTGAAATTACAGGGAAGTTATCTTTTTTCAACAATCGCAAAAAAGGTAGCGGCCTATCAGGAAGCGAATCCGGAGACAAAAATTATCCGTCTTGGCATCGGGGATGTGACACAGCCGCTGGCTCCTGCAATTATCACGTCCCTTCATAATGCAGTAGATGAGATGGCTCATGCAGAGACTTTTCGCGGATATGCCCCGGATCTTGGATATGAATTTCTCCGGAATGCCATTGCGAAAAATGATTATCAGGATCGTGGATGCCAGATCGATGCGGATGAGATTTTTGTTTCCGATGGTGCCAAAAGTGATTCCGGAAATATTCAGGAAATTTTCGGACTGGATAATAAGGTGGCAGTATGCGATCCTGTTTATCCGGTTTATGTAGATACCAATGTGATGGCCGGACGTACCGGAGAATACAATCCTGTCCGTGGAAATTTTGATGATGTGATCTATATGCCGTGTACCGAAGAAAACGGATTTCTTCCGGAACTGCCGGAGGAAATTCCGGATCTGATTTATCTTTGTTTCCCGAACAATCCGAGCGGTGCGGCTATTACAAAAGAGGGACTTCAGGAATGGGTAGATTATGCTAACAAAACAGGCGCAGTAATCATTTATGATGCGGCTTATGAAGCATATATCCGTGAAGAAAATGTTCCTCATACGATTTATGAGTGTGAAGGTGCCAGAACCTGCGCAATCGAGCTTCGCAGCTTTTCCAAGAATGCCGGATTTACCGGTGTAAGACTTGGATTTACCGTAGTTCCGAAGGAACTGGAAAGAGATGGCGTGAAGCTTCACAGCCTGTGGGCAAGACGCCATGGAACGAAGTTTAACGGTGCGCCTTATATTGTTCAGAAGGCAGGTGAAGCCGTTTATTCACCGGAAGGCAAGGCACAGTTAAAGGAGCAGATCAATTATTACATGCGCAATGCACAGGTCATTTATGAGGGACTGAAAAATGCCGGATATTCTGTTTCCGGCGGTGTGAATGCTCCTTATATCTGGCTGAAAACTCCAGATCAGATGACCTCCTGGGAATTCTTTGATTATCTTCTGGAGAAGGCACATGTGGTAGGTACTCCAGGTTCCGGTTTCGGTGCCCATGGAGAAGGCTTCTTCCGCCTGACAGCGTTCGGTACTTATGAGAATACAAAAGAGGCAATCGAGCGTATAGCCAAAATGTAAAATACAGACAAAAAACATAGAATAAGAACAGAGAATGCTGCAGGATGCTATTGCCTGCGGCATTTTTTATATTACAGGAAAGTGCTCCGCATTTTCCTGTAATATAAAAAAATATGAGAGACTGGATTTTGCCGGGAGTTCGTTATATAATAACAATTATTGCAGCAATACCTGCTGCGGCGAAATAGCCGCTTTGGAAGCAGGTACAAATAAGAAAATACGTTGAGGAGAAAACGATGCTTTCATTTGAGTGTGATTATTCCGAAGGCGCACATGAGAAGATTCTGAAACGCCTTCTTGAAACAAATATGGAACAGCTTCCGGGATATGGAAGCGATGCGTACTGCGAAAGTGCAAAAGAAAAAATTCGAAAAGCCTGCGGATGTCCGGAGGCAGAAATCTTTTTTCTGACAGGAGGAACCCAGACGAACCAGATCGTGATCGATGCCATGCTTCGTTCGTATGAAGGCGTGGTGGCTGCCGAGACCGGTCATGTGAGTGTTCATGAGGCAGGCGCGATTGAAGCCTGTGGTCATAAAGTCCTGACACTTCCGCAGCATCAGGGAAAAATAGACAGTACAGAGCTTGCAGCTCTTCTTGAGAACTTCTGGAAAGATGGAAACCATGAACATATGGTATTTCCGGGAATGGTTTATATTTCTCATCCTACCGAATACGGTACGCTGTACACAGCAGAGGAATTAAAGGCCATTTCTGATATCTGCAGGGAGTACCGGATTCCTCTGTATATGGACGGCGCACGTCTGGGATATGGCCTTATGAGTCTGCATACCGATGTGCCCCTTCCGATGGTGGCAGAATACTGTGATGTTTTTTATATCGGCGGTACAAAAGTGGGTGCACTCTGCGGAGAAGCGGTAGTATTTACAAAACATAATATGCCTGCTCATTTCCTGACAATCGTGAAGCAGCATGGTGCGCTCATGGCTAAAGGCCGTGTACTCGGTGTGCAGTTTGATACCCTGTTTACAGATGAGCTTTATTTTGAGATCAGCAAACATGCCATTGAACTGGCAGAATATATGAAAGAAGGATTTCGGAAAAAGGGTCTGGAATTTTTCATTGATTCTCCCACGAATCAGCAGTTCCTGATACTTGAGAATTCCCTGATGGAGGAACTTCAGAAGAATGTGGCATTCAGTTTCTGGGAAACACTGGATGATTCCCATACAGTAGTGCGTTTTGCCACCAGCTGGGCGACACAGAAAGAAAACATTGACAGACTTTTGGAATTGCTTTGATACCGGTATATCATAAAGAAAATAACGGATATATTTGTCTGGAATATAAAAGAATTGAGGATAATGGAGACATGTACGAAAAGACCGCTGAGAATTTACTGAATTATTTGAAAATGAGTCCCACAGCTTTTCAGGCTGTGAATGTGATGAGGGAACGTTTCCTGAAGGAAGGATTTACAGAACTGAAAGAACAGGAACGATGGAAGCTTCAGAAAGGCGGCAGATATTTTGTCACCAGAAACAGCTCTGCTCTGATTGCATTTTCCATTCCGGAAACGGATGTATGGAAATTTCATATCACCGCCAGTCACAGTGACTCCCCTACCTTCAAAATCAAGGAAAACCCGGAAATGAAGGTGCAGGATGCCTATGTCAGACTGAATGTGGAAGGATACGGCGGGATGATCATGTCCTCCTGGTTTGACCGTCCGCTTTCTGTGGCAGGCCGTCTTGTTGTGAGAGAGAACGGAGAACTTGTGGAAAAGCTGGTAAATGTGGACAGAGATTTTGTTATGATTCCAAGTCTTGCGATCCACATGAATCGGGAAGTCAATAACGGTTATCAATTGAATCCCCAGAAAGATCTGCTTCCGCTGTTCGGATGCGGAGATACGGAAGGAAAATTCTGGACGATTATCGCAGAGAGTGCAGGAGTTCGGGAAGAAGACATTCTCGGCCATGATCTGTTTCTTTATAACCGCTGTGCAGGAAGTATCTGGGGAGCTGACAGGGAGTTCCTTTCTGCGGGACGTCTGGATGATCTCCAGCGTGCATTTGCATCGATGGAAGGATTTTTAAATGGCAAAAAAGAATCCGCCATTGCTGTTCATTGTGTTCTGGATAATGAAGAAGTGGGAAGCGGAACGAAACAGGGAGCAGCAGCCACATTTCTTCGTGATACACTTCTCCGCATGAATACAGGTCTGAGAAGAAGCTATGAAGAGTATCTGATGACGCTTGCCTGCAGCTTTATGATCTCTGCAGATAATGCGCAGGCGATGCATCCCAATTATACAGAAAAAGCAGATCCTGTGAACCGTCCGGTACTGAATCAGGGACCGGTAATCAAATTCAGCGCGAACCAGAAATACTGTACAGATGCGGTGTCCTGTGCATATTTCAAAAATCTCTGCCAGAAGGCGGGTGTGCCGTATCAGACTTATGTGAATCGTTCCGATATTCCGGGAGGGTCCACACTTGGAAATATTTCCACAAGTCAGGTCGCGGTCAATATGGTTGATATTGGCCTTCCGCAGCTGTCTATGCATTCTTCTTATGAAACTGCCGGTGTGAAGGATACCTGGTTTTTGAGCAGAGTTCTGGAAGAATTTTATGCATAAAGGTATGAAAATTGTTCTGGAGCAATTTTCAAACGCGTTCTATGGAAATATGAAAGATACAGGAAAGAAAGAGTAAATCAGTCAGGAGAACTACATGAAGAAAAAAGCAGTTTTTTTTGATGCAGACGGTACTGTCTGTGATATTGAAAAGGGAGTGCCGCAAAGTGCCAGGGAATCCATTGCCAGCCTTATCGAAAATGGCCATGAGGCATGGCTCTGTACCGGCAGAAGTCGGGCATTTGTGCCATGGTATCTGGAAGAAATTCCTTTCACCGGAATGATCAGTGCCTGCGGTGCAACCATTGAGAAGAACGGGGAACGTCTTTTTAACCGGGAAATGACACCGGAAGTAGCGAAGCTTTCTGTGGGGGTGCTTCGGAAATACGGTCTGATTCCGGTTATGGAAGGCGCCGATTTTATGTATTATGACAAGGATGAATATAACAATAACATCAACTGGTACTGTGATCTGATCACAGAAGCACTGGGTGATAAATGGCGTCCCATACGCGGATATGAGAATGACATGCGTATCAATAAGATCAGTGCAAAGATGGTAGAAGGATGCAATGCGGAAAAAGCATGTGAGGAATTGTCTGCCTATTATGATGTGATTCGCCATGAAAATGGTTCTTTTGCAGGTACGACGATCGAAATGGTGCCGAAAGGAATGAATAAAGCAGTTGGTATTGCCGCTGTATGCAGACTTTTTGATATTCCATGGGAAGATACCGTAGTCTTTGGAGACAGCAATAACGATCTTTCCATGTTTGAATACGCGGCAACGAAAGTGGCGATGGGCAATGGCTCTCCGAAAATCCGTGAACTGGCGGATTATGTGACCACCGATATGTTCCATTACGGAATCAAAAACGGACTTACAAAATTAGGGCTGATCTGACTGACAGAAAGAAAGAGAGAGGAACGGATGAATCAAAGAGAAGAGTACAGAGAAAAACTGACAGAGCTTCGGAGACATTTTCATCGTTATCCGGAACTGGCTCTGAAAGAAGAAAAAACATCCGATTTTATCCGGGAATATATGGAGAAGCTTGGTTATACATTGACAAAAGTGCCGCCTACAGGTTGGATCGCCCAGCTTCCCGCAGCAAAAGAAAAGAAATGCTCTCTTGTACTGCGTGCGGAAATGGACGGTCTTCCCATGGAAGAAAAAACAGGTCTTTCCTATGCATCTGTGAACAAAGGCTGTATGCATGCATGCGGGCATGATGCTATTCTGGCAGCCGCGCTTGTTCTTGCGGAAATTCTTGCAGAGGAACAGGATACATTTCCTGCAAATGTCCGTTTTTTATTTGAGCCGGCTGAAGAAATCGGGGAAGGTGCCCGAAGGATGCTTGCGGCAGGGGCACTGGAAAATCCAAAGGCAGATGCTTTTCTGATGTTTCATTATGCGACAGATATGACTCTTGGCATGGCGGTTCATAAGGGACAGGCCTCCGCCATGATCGGAGGAATACGGATCGAAGTACATGGAAAATCAAGCCACTGGAGTGAGGCTGCCAAAGGAATTGACAGTATTTATGCGGCTTCTCTTGTTGTACAGAGAATTCATGAACTGAGCCGGACGTATCAGGGAAGTGCACCGTGTCTGGTGGGAATCGGTACCGTACATGGAGGAGAGTATGCCAATATTATTGCAGACCATGTGGTGTTGAACGGAAATATCCGTGCTGTGAAAGAAGAAGATTTCCGGAAGCTTGCCGGCAGACTGAAAGATATTCTGGAGGAAACCGCGCAGGAAACAGGAACAGAAATTACTCTGGAGTTCCCGAAAGAACCGGTTCTGGCGTTTGCCAATGATCCGGAGCTTACAGAAATTGGCGCCAGAGTGGGGAGAACTGTGTTCGGAGAGAAGTTTGTTCTGGAAGGAGAAGAGGAAGTTTTTCTTTCCGGTGATAATGCATATCGTTATTTTCAGAAGACAAAAGGGTTGTTTACCGTTTTTCTGGCGGCGGTTCCCGGAAAAGAACATCCGTTGCATCACCCCGGATTTGTTCTGGATGAAGAAATCCTGCCGTATAGTCTGGAAACTTTGTATCAGATTCTGTACAGCATAGGGGAAGAACATACGAAAAAACAGGAGGGCAGAGCGTGAAATACGGGAAAATTCGAATCGAGGATGGATATCTGATTTTTACCAAACATATGATGATCAACAGTCTGCCCTGCCGTGATATCCTGTGGGCATACCTGCGCAGGGAAGGGAATGAAGGCGAAGAAGGACGGCAGATCATCAGCAATTCTCTTGTGATTGTGACGCGCAGGAGAAAACGTTATAAATTTGAAATGACCGAAAAAGAAGTTCATGAATGTCTGGCCCTGCTTCGGGCTCTGAATCCGGAGATGGCTGTTGGATTTCCAAGAGGAGGACGGATTCCGCTGCAGAGCCTTTCGAATACCAGAGATCTTGGCGCGATTTCAGCAAAAGACGGCCGTCACATTCTTCCAAGAAAGCTTTTGCGCAGCGGACAGCTGTACCATATGTCACTTGCAGATCAGGATGTACTGTGCAAAGAATATCATTTGTCTGCAGTGATTGATTTCCGAAATGATTATGAACGGAAAAAGCGTCCGGATCTGATTCCGGAAGGTGTGATTTATCATTCCATACCGATCATTGATGAAGAATCTGTTTCCAATGAGGAAAAAAACTGGACTGCAGTGGATGCTGTACTGAATTTTGAAGGAGACCCGGATGAATTTATGGTTCGTCAGTATCAGAATCTGATCACGGATCAGTATTCTGTAAAAATGTATGCACGGTTTCTGGATGTTCTGCTTCATCAGGGGGAAGGAGCGGTTTTGTGGCACTGCAGTACCGGCAAGGACCGGACGGGTGTGGGTACGGCTCTGCTTTTGTGTGCTCTTGGCGTTTCCAGAGAAGATATCATGGAAGATTATATGAAATCCAATGCATGTCTGGAAGATGAAATGGAATATATCATTCGTCTGATGGAAACAAAGACCATTGTAGATCCTGGAATTATGGACCGTATCGGCATATTGTTCCGTGTCCGGGAGGAATATCTGGATGCAGTTTTTGAAACCATTGAAGAGAAATATGGCTCCGTGGAGCGTTTTCTGAGAAAGGCTTTATACCTGACTCCAAAAGCTATTGAGGCTCTTCAGAACAAGTATCTGGTATAAAAATATAAAAAAAGACCTGGATTTGTAAGTTTCCGGGCAGGAAAAAGGGCGGGTTTTGCCAATTTCTGATTGACAAAATTCCTTTTCTTGTTATAATTAGAAAGAGTCAACATTTATTAAGTTAAATGTTTAACAGTTTAAAGCGTTGAAAGCAGGTGGAGTATGCAGAAGAGAACATTATCCCTGCTGGTAGACAATACCGCAGGTGTACTTAGCCGTATTGCCGGATTATTCAGCCGTCGTGGCTATAATATTGATAGTCTTACCGTTGGTGTTACTGCTGATGAACGTTTTTCCAGAATGACAGTTGTATGCAGCGGTGACGAACAGATTCTGGAGCAGATCACCAAGCAGCTTGCCAAGCTGGTGGATGTCAGAGCCATTAAGGTTCTGGAACCGTCCAATTGCGTGAGCCATGAGCTTGTTATGATTAAGGTTGCTGCCAAACCGGAGCAGCGTCAGGGAATTATTTCTGTTGCTGATATTTTCCGTGCGAAGGTGGTAGATGTAAGCAAGGAATCTCTGACTGTGGAGATGACGGGAAATCACACGAAACTGGAAGCCTTCATCAATCTTATGAGTGATTATGAGATTCTGGAGCTGGCACGTACAGGTGTCACAGGTCTTTCCAGAGGAGCGGATGACGTAACATTCCTGTAAAACAGGCTGTTACATAGGCATGTTTGCTAGGGGAGAATCGTCCCTTAACGATATTATGAAAAAATTTAAAATACTAGGAGGAAGTCAAAATGGAGAATAGGATTTTTTACCAGGAAGACTGTAATTTAAGTCTGTTAGAGGGAAAAACTATTGCAGTAATCGGTTATGGCAGCCAGGGTCATGCACATGCCCTGAATGCAAAGGAGTCCGGATGCAACGTCATTATCGGTCTTTATGAAGGAAGCAGATCCTGGAAGAGAGCGCAGGAGCAGGGATTTGAAGTATATACAGCAGCAGAGGCAGCAAAAAAAGCAGATATCATCATGATTCTGATCAACGATGAAAAACAGGCTGCTCTTTACAAAAAAGATATCGAGCCGAACCTTGAAGAAGGTAATATGCTGATGTTCGCGCATGGTTTCAACATTCATTACGGATGTATCGTACCTCCGAAATATGTTGACGTTACCATGATCGCACCAAAAGGACCTGGACACACTGTAAGAAGTGAGTATCAGGCAGGCAAAGGTGTTCCGTGTCTGGTTGCTGTACAGCAGGACTACACAGGCAAAGCTCTGTCTTCTTATACACATCTGACGCTGCCGACGATACTCCTTGTGTAGATCTCG
>CAMBAL010000037.1 GCA_945864225.1 uncultured Blautia sp.
ATTTTTTGGCTAATTTACGATATGCTTTTTTTAACTCTGCGTCATCGGCGGTTTTGCTCACGCCCAGGACTTCGTAGTAATCTCTCTTATCAGCCATAATTATTCATTCCTATACTCTTCGTTGTTTATCAGACTTCTTTGTAATCAGCATCTACTACATCATCACCGTAGCCTGCTTCATTACCGCCCTGAGAAGCTCCGCCGCCCATGTTCATATCCGGGCCTGCCTGGCCGCCAGCCTGCTGAGCCTGTTCATACATCTTGGAGAACAGTTTCTGTGCGCTTTCCATCATCTTCTCCTGTGCTGCTTTGATGTCAGCAACCTGAGAATCTGTGATTTCTTCTACATTTGTAGTCTGAGCAAGAATGTCTTTCAGTGCATTCAGGTCAGCTTCTACTGCTGCTTTATCATTGGCATCCAGTTTGTCACCAGCTTCTTTCAGTGCATTCTCTACCTGGAATACCATGGAATCTGCATTATTTCTTGTATCAATTGCTTCTTTGCGTTTCTTATCCTGTGCTTCGAATTCAGCAGCTTCTCTTACTGCCTTGTCGATTTCGTCATCGGACATGTTGGAACCTGCAGTAATGGTGATGTGCTGTTCCTTACCTGTTCCAAGATCTTTTGCGGATACGTTTACAATACCGTTGGCATCGATATCAAAAGTAACCTCGATCTGCGGAACACCACGACGTGCTGGCGGGATTCCATCCAGACGGAACTGTCCTAAGGATTTGTTATCTCTTGCAAACTGACGCTCACCCTGTACAACATTGATATCTACAGCTGTCTGATTATCTGCTGCTGTGGAGAAGATCTGACTCTTCTTGGTCGGGATTGTTGTATTTCTCTCGATCAGTCTGGTTGCGATACCGCCCATGGTCTCAATGGACAGAGAAAGCGGTGTAACATCCAGAAGAAGGATATCGCCTGCGCCTGCATCACCTGCAAGTTTACCGCCCTGTACGGAAGCACCAAGTGCTACACACTCATCCGGGTTCAAAGACTTGCTCGGCTCTTTGCCTGTCAGCTGTCTTACTTTGTCCTGTACAGCCGGGATACGTGTAGAACCGCCTACCAGAAGTACCTGACCAAGTTCAGCTGCTGTAATACCTGCATCAGACAGTGCACGGCGAACCGGCTCTGCTGTCTTTTCTACCAGGTCATGTGTCAGTTCATCGAATTTTGCTCTTGTAAGATTCATATCGAAGTGCTTCGGTCCTTCTGCTGTTGCAGTGATGAACGGAAGGTTGATATTGGTAGTTGTTGCGGAAGAAAGTTCTTTCTTGGCTTTCTCTGCAGCTTCTTTTAATCTCTGAAGAGCCATCTTATCGTTGCTCAGATCAACGCCTTCTGCTTTCTTGAATTCAGAAAGCATCCAGTCTGTGATCTTCTGGTCAAAGTCATCACCGCCAAGACGGTTGTTGCCGGCTGTGGAAAGTACTTCGATAACGCCGTCACCGATTTCGATAACGGAAACATCGAATGTACCGCCGCCAAGGTCGTATACCATAATCTTCTGTTCTTTTTCGTTATCAAGACCGTAAGCAAGCGCTGCTGCTGTCGGCTCGTTGATGATACGTTTTACATCAAGACCTGCAATCTTACCTGCATCCTTGGTTGCCTGACGCTGTGCATCATTGAAATATGCCGGAACAGTGATAACTGCTTCTGTAACTTTTTCTCCAAGATATCCTTCTGCATCTTTTTTCAGTTTCTGAAGGATCATTGCGGAAATTTCCTGCGGAGAATATTTCTTGTCATCAATTGTTACACGGTAATCTGTACCCATTTCTCTCTTGATGGAAGAGATTGTCTTTTCTGCGTTGGTAACTGCCTGACGTTTTGCAGGTTCACCTACCAGACGTTCTCCTGTTTTTGTAAATGCCACTACGGACGGTGTTGTTCTTGCACCTTCTGTATTTGCGATAACGGTGGGCTGACCACCTTCCATAACTGCTACACAGCTGTTTGTAGTACCTAAGTCAATACCAATGATTTTTCCCATGATAATTTCCTCCTGTATTTATAAATCTATATAAAATAATTAGTTCGCAACTTTTACCATACTGTGGCGCACAACAAAATCCTTGTATGTGTACCCCTTCTGAAGTTCCTCCACGATGATATTATCACCGACGGATTCATCCTCCACATGCATCACTGCATTATGAAAATTCGGATCAAATTCCTGACCAACTGCTTCGATCGGTTTTACGCCAAGATCATCCAGAGTTGTCAGCAGCTGTTTGTAGATCATTTTCATTCCGTCTGCAAATGCATCTCCCTCAGGAGCCTGTGCAAGACCTCTCTCAAAGTTATCAACAACCGGAAGAATCTTCTCAACGATTTCCTTCGCTCCGATAATATACATGCTTGCTTTTTCCTTTTCGGTACGCTTGCGGAAATTGTCAAATTCTGCCATGCTTCGTTTTAACCGGTCTGTCAGATCTTCAATCTGCTGTTCGAATTTGTCTTTTTCTTTTTTCTTCTTTCCAAAGAAGGATGTTTTGGTTTTTGTCTCCTGTCCGTCTTCGGATGATTCCTGTGCAGTTTCTTCGTTTTCCTCTCCTGCCGGTTCATTCTGCTGAGCATTTTCTGCTGTTTCTTCAGTATTCTGCTCTGCTGTTTCCTCTTCTGCTGCAGATTCTGTATCCGGAGAAGTAAGAATTTCTTCTTCCTGCACTTCAGATGTGTTCTTTGTTTCTTCTGACACTCTTTTTCTACCGCCTTTCTATTCCAGCTTTTTTCTGAATATCTTATCCAACTCGACTTTCAGAGTCTTCAGGTTATCTACGACATTCTCATAATCCATTCGCTTGGGACCGATGATTCCAATGGTTCCGGTCATGCCTTCCCCGAGTTCATAAGTGGCTGTCACAACGCTGCAGTCTTTCATAGTCTTGATCGGAGACTCATTGCCGATATAAACCTGAATTCCGGTATTATCCGTATCTGCAAGCCGTTCCTTCACAAGATCTGCCAGCTGCTGCTTCTCCTCAAAAGTGGAAATCAGCTCGGTAGCCTTGCTCTTATCCGAAAGCTCCGGATATTTGAAAAGGTTCGTAGCGCCTGACGTATATATTTCCATATCTTCTTCATCCACATGTATCGTAGCTGCAACCGCGTCGAGTACGGTGGCTACCACACCGCTGTGTATACCTGCCTGCTCTTTCAGTCTTGCGATCATCCCCAGATTGATATCCTGGATGGGCAGACCATTCAGATTGGTATTTAAAAGAAGATTCAGTTTCAAAATCGTTTCATCATCCATTTCTTCATCCAGATTAATAATCTGATTACGGACGACGTTATTCTCACAAACCACAACTGCTACAAGCTGCAGTCCACTGACTCTGGACAGCTGAATGAACTTCAGGCGGCTGCCGCTGTACTGCGGTACGGAAATCATAGTCGCATAATTGGTATTGGATGCCAGCAGCTTCGCAGCCTGCTTCAGGACTTTCTCCATCTTGTCCGTCTTCTCAAGTACCAGCTCGCGAAGTTCCGCGACTTCTGATTCCTTTTCTTTCATCAGTTCATCTACATAAAGACGATAGCCCTTGTCAGAGGGAATCCTGCCTGCCGATGTATGCGGCTGGACAATGTATCCCAGGTCTGTCAGGTCGGACATTTCGTTGCGGATGGTAGCAGAGCTGACATTCAGATCCGTATATTTGGAAATCGTTCTGGAACCAACCGGTTCGCCTGTCTCCATGTATGTCTTAATAATGGCCTTCAGAATTTTTTTCTTACGGTCACTCAGCACTTCTTCCATGTTTCCACTCCTTTCTGCCCGCTTTGTTAGCACTCATTTTGAAGGAGTGCTAACATTTACATTGTTAAGATAGCACCGTTGCTGTGTTTTGTCAATAAAGAAACGAAAATTTTTTTTATTTTTTATAGTGGTACATTAGATGATAATGTATATTTACGCAGTATTTTCATATTTAAAGGCTTGGAAATTTTTGCTGCAAAAATTCTGTCCGGGTTGATATGAGATTTCCAAGTACATTCGCCCTGTCGATCATTTTCTGAGGAACTTCTTCCCTGTCCTCCAAATTCAATGCCACCGCTCCTTTAAGTAATAGGCAGCTTCCTTTGGCTGTCTGTCCCTTGTAAAAATTCCTTTTTTATTGCCGTTCATCCGCATGATGCCTTCCGTTGTCTGGAAATCTGCAAAGTTCCAGACAAGCTCACCGGTAATAAAATCATACGAGTCAAAGACCCTGTGGCACATTTCCAGATATTCAATCTGGTATTCCTGGCCCCACATTACAGAAGGAAGCTTATGTTCTGCAGCACAGGTATCCGCGCCATACTCTGTAAATACCACAGGCTTATTGAGATCCAGTGCCTCCCACGCATCCATCTCCCGGTGAAACGCCTCTTCCGCATCTGAAATCTCATAGCCGCCCATCACATACCATCCATAGTACCGATTAAAGGACAGGAAATCACTGAACTGGTAACATTTGCAGGTATCCGGCTGGGAGTTCATGATCATGGCAAAGGTTCTCGGGCGCTTCTGCGGATCCAACTCCCCAGCCCGGTCAAACACCTTCCGGAAATAAGGTACAGCTGCCTCATCTGTCGTCTCCGGCTCATTCATCAGGCTCCAGGCAATGACACAGGCATGATTCTTGTCCCTGCAGATCATGTCCTCAACACACTGCAGATGGTTTTCCAGGAGCCTGGGAATCGTCGCTTCCTGAAAGAATGCTGTCTGTTTTCCCGTACTTGCTTCCGCAAAGTTCGTCTCGCTCTTAAAGAGGCCTACAGCAGCAACCTCATCGATCACCAGAATCCCTTCCCGATCCGCCATCTGATAAATTTCCTCACTGTACGGATAATGAGAGGTACGGAAGCAGTTGGCATTGATCCATTTCATACACTCAAAATCCCGTTTCATGACTCCAATGTTAAAGCCCCGTCCTACAATGTCGCTGTCCTCATGTTTTCCGAAGCCCTTCAGATAAATCTTCTCCCCGTTCAGAAGAATATCTTTTCCTTTTATTTCCACGGTACGGATTCCGATCGGTTCAAAATATTCGTCGATCAGGTTTTCTCCATCCATAATACGTATCACAAAACGATACAGATAACCGTCACCCACATTCCATTTGTGTACTCTCGGAATCAGGAGCTTTCCTTCTTTTCCTGCTGCGGAAGCTACCTTCTGTCTGTCCGCATCATAAACATCCAGGATAACTTTATGCTGTCCTGTTGTTTCCACGCAGTACTGAACAATGGCATCCTGCCCCTTAAAGGCATGGACTACAGAAAAATCTTCAATATGTTCTTTGGGATATGCGATCAGTTTCACCGGTCTCTGAAGCCCTGCATAGTTATAAAAATCAAAATATGGCTTGCTCATTTTTTTGCCGTTTCTCAGAACTTTTGTTTCTCCGCAGGGGATGCTAGTTACATTCAGCTCGTTGTTCACCAGAACTACCACCTTATTGTAGGAATTGTAGCGGACAATATCCGTCACCACTGCTGAAAACGGTAAAAATCCGCCTTCATGCACCGTTACTCTGTTTCCATTCACATACACTTCCGCACGATGGGTAGCACAGCCAAACCTGACTGCAACCTCTTTTCCTTCCCACTCTCCAGGCACAAAAAAGTCTGTCTCATACCAGAAATCCCCGGTATATTCCCGGATATCCTTTTCTGTGTAAAAATCCTGAAAACTGGCTGGCACCGGAATCATATCCGGGGCAGGCAGTCCGTCCTTCCACCCTTCCTCATGACCGCACTGCTTCTCGTCCAGCTGAAACTTCCACATCCCGTCCATACTGACCGCCCGGCGAGATTCTGTATCTCTTGGATATAACATCTGACATGTTCTCATAATATTGTTTTCCTTTCTTCTAATGGATATTTATAAAATGCTTTTCATATTTTATAACTGCTGTATCAGTCCGAACTCCGTAGGAATCACTGATATGACGGTTTTGGTATTTCACGGAATCATCCCATGTCGGTTGCAATAAAAATAGAGAATTCCATGTCCCTTTTTCCGGAATCTTATGGAAATATCCTGTTCAGGATATTCCGCGAAGATATTCACATTTTTAATTCTGCATCCTTGATGCCATCCAGCATATCCTTCCCGGTTTTCTCTACGATCCGCTTCGCAAACTTAAGTCCGACACCCCTGATCAAACCGAAATCCAGATATTTTTCAATTCCATAAAACGTTACCGGAAGAGTCTCCTCATATTTCTCAACAGAAAACTGTTTTCCATACTTTACATCCCCTTTCCAAAATCCATCCAAGAACAGAACCCACATGTGTATCCGGCATGGTACCCACAACCGTGACCAGATTGTGATACTTCTTTACGGCGCACTTTATTACTGTGCAGCCATTTTCTTCATTCTGGTATGTAATTTTCTCCACCACACAACGCAAGTACTCCATTAATCCAACCTTTCCTGCTTATCATTAAGAATTTCAAGAGTCCTGTCACAAAATCCAATTCTTCCAAAATACTTATCCCGCAAATTCACAAACAGCTTTACTTCTTCTGAATCCGCTCCGTACATTCTAATTGCCGCTTCATAAAAAAGTGTAATACTGCTTCTGACTTTCATACAGTCAACCTGCCACATTACTGACAACAGGTCTGTTGTATTTAATTCCAGCAAAGCTGAAGATATCTCCATCAAACGATCATGAAGGGTCCTGTTTTCTAAATATGCCATTGCGCCTTCAAGTCCAGGCACACCATATTTCTCACAGTAAAAAGATTTACCAAGGCCCTCAATTTGCGGCCATATATACCAGATCCAGTGTTCCTCTTTATTCCCTGCTTTTATTTCTTCCAGCGCTTTTTCATACACAGTTTTTCCAGTTCCATCAAAGTACATATCCTGAGCTTTTATATATTTTTGAAGATCATCCGGTCTGTTGTGATATTTTCCTGTATTTCCATGTTTTACATTGGTGTCCTGCGTAATGCTTTTCTTCCTGTATTCTTCCTGTTTTCCATTCATGTTCTCCATATTATTCTCCCTGCCGCTTAAAAATATTGCTCTTCCCTCTACTACTTTTTAAAATGCAGACACTTCTCCGGGCAGGCCGCGGCGCACTGACCGCAGCGTATGCATTCCGGCGAAACTGATATTTCCTCCGGAGAAAGATCCATCGGACATGCTTTTTTGCATGCCATACAAGAGCTGCACCTTTCTTTTTCCCAGTGAATCTGTACAAGACTGAAACGGTTGAACCACCCGTAAACAGCTCCCAGAGGACAAAGATACTGGCAGAAAGGACGATAAACTTTCACTGACAATACCAGAATCACCAGCAAAATCCCCAGCTTCCAGAAGAAAAGCAGACCAGCCTGGCTGCGAAGCTGCCCATTTGCCCCAAGTAGCGGCAATGCTCCAAATAAAGTCCCTGATGGACAAAGATACTTACAAAAAGCAGGTACCTTTGCAAATCCACCAAACAGAAACATGGAGCCGGCACATACCAGCAAAGCAAGTACCACATATTTTCCATACTTTAAAATATGGTGAAACGGCAGTCTTTTTCTCTTTCTGAAAACAGGAATTTTATGTAACAGATCCTGCACCAGCCCAAAGGGACACAGCCAGCCGCAGACAAAACGGCCAGGAAGGCTGCCGAACAGAAAAAAGAATCCGATCACTGCAAAAGGCACCCGGAAGCCCTGCTCATTCAAAACAGCCTGCAATGCTCCGATCGGACAGGAACCCACAGCTCCCGGACAAGAATAGCAGTTCAATCCCGGCACACAAATATATTTCAAATTTCCCTGATAGATTTTTCCATTTAAAAAGCCGTACAGATAGCCATTGGTCAAAATGGTATATATGATCTGAATGGCAAGTCTTAACTTTTTCATCTTTTCACCCGATCCCGATACATTCCAGGCAGATCATGACCGCTTTTCTCCAGATGATATCAAACTGCCCCTGCACCGCACCAATGCCCAGAAACAAAATACCGGCAAGCACTCCCGCAAGCCATCTGCAGCCTTTATTGTTTTTCCAGAAGTTCATCGATCATTTCCTTCCATGCATCTTTATCTCTCGAACCTACAACTGTATCAACAATCATTCCATGATCATTAAAGAAAAAAGTAGTCGGTACTGCCGTGACATCTGTCAGCATCGCATGATACAGGGATTCATTCAGAAGTAAATGCGGGTAAACTGCTCCGGTCGACTCAATCAGCCCGGAAGCCTTTTCCAGCGTACTCTGATCTGCCCCGTCCTGCACATCACTGATAATACCAATGATCTGAAAATCCTCACTGTCATACTCACCGGAAAGTTCCCCAAGATCCGGCATTTCATTCAGGCAAGGATTACAATAAGTCGCCCATACATTGATCATGGTAAGCTTCGATTCCGCAAAAACCCCGGAAGTAACCTCGTTTCCCTCCATGTCCTTTGCCTCAAAGGCAACCGGAAGAGGAAGTGCATCTGATTTTCCGGAGGACATACCGGAATCAGAAGATTCTTTATTATCCTGAGAAGACACAGTTTCTGTTTTTTTCTCGGTCTCACTGTCATTACCGGTGCACCCGCTCAGCAGGACTGCACCGGCAAAAAGGGCAAAAAGCCACTTTTTTATTCTCATATCATTCATCTCCTTCATTCAGAAAACATTGAAATCCCTGTTTTCCATTTTACCGTCCGTCCTCTGTCAGTAAATCCCTGACAAGGTACTGGATAAATTCTTTGCATTTTCCGCAACCGGTGCCAAAGCGAAGACGTTTTTCCACTTCTTCGTAGGATTTGTCTCCGTTTTTAACAGCATCTTCGATCATTCCATAAGTTATGCTTTTGCAATTACACGCAAATTTATCTTTTTTCATTTACAATCACTCCTATGCTTCATGATACCAGAATCATATGACACTGGAATCAAATGATATTTTGCCCTGGCTCGAAAATGTTCCTGATCCATTGACACCATTTATACCAGATACCGCCTGATCAGCCTTTCCATATTTGCGCGGCCAACCGGATTTGCAGTATGCAGTTTCACAGGATACTTACGTCCGGTTTCCGCCATCCAGTCAAGCAGCTTAATATAGTCGCCGCCATCCGGCTCATATTCTCCGGCATCATGATCCAGATCCAGAACCTCTACAGGCAAACCACTTCTTTCAGCATCAAGGATCATCCTCTTTGTTTCGTTTACGCTTTTGCAGCGTACATAGCCGGGTGGCTCCGGTCTTACATCGTCAATCCATATTTTCATAAACATCATCTCCAGATAAAGACAAAATTTTCTGCAACCGCAGGGCAAAAACAACTTCTGTTTTCTGCCCGCTAAATTCCGCAGGTTTTCGGGAGCACAAAGTGCGGAGAAATCCGTGTATCAGAGGAGTCAAAATACCTTTTGACCCCATCATCATGATAATAACAGTATACACTATTTTTACAATGCATAAAAGCATGAACCTGATTGTTTTATCAGTCTTGTTGTTAATAAATTTAAAAATATACACCCAAAGCCCGGGCTGAAACTGCCACAGAATAATTCTGAAACATTCCGGTAAACAATCCGGGCAGCCCTAAAATCTTATCAAAAGTTGCGTCACGATCTCTCAGCTACTTCGATCAAGTGTCCGTCCGGATCCTTCAGCATAACAACTCTCTTACCCCAGAAATTCTTTCGGATTTTCATTTCCTGATCAGTTTCAATCATATATTTTTCGATTTTATGCATAAATGCATCCAGATCAGTCTCGATAAAGAACAGTTCACACGCATTTCCGGTAACTGTATCTGCTTCAATCAACTGTTCCCAGCTCTTTTGTTCCTGTAATACCAGTCCCTCTGTCAGAATAACATTTTCTCCAAAATCAGTTTTTACCTGCAGTCCAAAGTATTCCTGGTAAAATAACTTCGACAACTCCATATCACTCACTACGATCAGAATATTCCTCAACATAATAATCACCTGCTCAGTATCAGTTTCACTGCAACAACCAAATCCTCACGGAACTCTTCCGGCTCATCCATCACAGTTGGCAGAAATATTACCAGGTGATTCAAAAATCCAATGAATCAGTCCCGCACTATATTCCTTTACTGCTTTCCGTTCCAATACGTCCAAGCTTAATCAGCATACCATACAGGCTCATTTTATTCAACAAAATTACAGATGGCGGCTTTTATTTCTTGATATCATATTTGAAAAGTCTGATGCTCAGGTTCATGTGACAAAGATAGAAGAGAAGCAATTTAGGTCTTGTATTTATCTATAACATCTGATAAAATCATGGGTAGAACAAACGTTCTGAAAATGCATTCTGATTTATAATTATGCATTCTGTATTAACATGCGTTGTGGAGTAATAATTGATATCTCCTGGTCGGTAAATAATAATAATTATGACTTTTTCGTGTAGTCACCGATTCGGGCAGTGAAACAGAATTTTGCCACACGAATTTCCCTCGAATTATACACGAATTTTCGGGCTAATACTAATCATAATAAGGAGTATTTGAGTATGGAAACGTTCAAATTGCATTCAGAATACAATCCCACCGGCGACCAGCCGCAGGCCATTGATAAGCTTGTCCAGGGCTTCAGGGAGGGCAACCAATGTCAGACTTTACTAGGGGTTACGGGGTCCGGCAAGACTTTTACGATGGCGAATATCATACAGGCTTTGAACAAGCCAACACTGATTTTAGCCCATAATAAGACACTTGCAGCACAGCTGTACGGAGAATTTAAAGAATTTTTTCCGAACAATGCCGTTGAATACTTTGTAAGCTACTACGACTACTATCAGCCCGAGGCTTACGTTCCTTCTACGGACACTTACATTGCCAAAGATGCGTCCACCAACGATGAAATCGATAAGCTTCGGCTGTCGGCAACTGCAGCTTTGTCGGAACGGAGAGATGTGATCATCGTATCCTCTGTTTCCTGTATTTACGGTCTGGGTTCACCGAAAGATTTTCAGGACATGATGATTTCCCTTCGCCCGGGAATGATGAAGGATCGTGACGAGGTGATCCGTCAGCTGATCGACATTCAATATACAAGAAATGAAATGGATTTTCATCGCGGTACCTTTCGTGTACGGGGAGATGTTCTGGAGATTTATCCTGCCAACTACACGGACCGGGCAGTACGGGTAGAGTTCTTCGGGGATGAGATTGACAGGATTACAGACATCGATGTACTTACCGGTGAAATCAAATGCGAGGACACACATGTGGGTATTTTCCCGGCATCTCATTATGTTGTACCGATGGAACAGATTCTGAAAGCTGCGGATGCCATAGAAGAAGAGATGAAAGAACGGGTGGAATATTTCAAAAGCGAAGATAAGCTTCTGGAAGCCCAGCGTATTGCGGAACGGACCAATTTTGACATTGAAATGATGAAAGAAACAGGCTTCTGCTCCGGGATTGAGAATTATTCCAGACATCTGACAGGCCTGAAGCCGGGACAGCCGCCGTACACCCTGATGGATTATTTTGGCGATGATTTTCTTCTTATTATAGATGAATCCCATAAGACAGTCTCACAGGTTGGAGCAATGTATTCCGGTGACCAGAGCAGAAAACAGACACTTGTAGATTATGGATTCCGTCTTCCGTCTGCCAAGGATAACCGTCCGTTAAGCTTTGAAGAATTTGAATCCAAGATCGATCAGGTCCTTTTTGTATCTGCAACGCCGGGCAAATACGAGGCAGAACATGAACTGCTCCGGGCAGAGCAGATTATCCGCCCGACAGGACTTCTTGATCCCAAAGTGGAAGTACGGCCTGTGGAAGGACAGATTGATGATCTGATCAGTGAAGTGAATAAAGAAGTAGAAAAGAAGCATAAGATACTGATTACCACTCTGACGAAACGAATGGCAGAAGACCTGACGGAATATATGCGTGATGTGGGAATCCGTGTCCGTTATCTGCATTCTGATATTGATACACTGGAACGTGCGGAAATTATCCGTGATATGCGTCTGGATGTGTTTGATGTACTGATTGGAATCAATCTTTTGAGAGAAGGTCTGGATATTCCGGAAATCACACTGGTTGCCATACTGGATGCCGACAAAGAAGGCTTCCTGCGTTCAGAAATTTCCCTGATTCAGACGATTGGACGTGCTGCCCGCAACAGTGAGGGCCACGTTATCATGTATGCAGATACGATGACAGATTCTATGCGCAATGCGATCAGAGAGACCGAACGAAGGCGTACGATTCAGGAAGCATACAATGAAGAGCATGGAATTACACCGACAACGATCAAAAAGGCAGTTCGTGACCTGATTGCTGTGTCCAAAGCCGTAGCCCGGACGGAAGATAAACTGAAAAAAGATCCGGAATCCATGAATCGCAAAGAACTGACCAAACTGGTTGCTCAGGTAGAGAAGCAGATGCGCGCTGCCGCTGCTGATCTGAATTTTGAACTTGCGGCAGAACTGCGTGATAAGATGCTGGAATTAAAGAAAAACATTGCAGAACTTGACAAATAGTTGCAAGGAACTGCTGAAAAATGCAGAAGAAACCTCTTTTCTTCTGTGCATTTTGTTCACAGAATATTCACATTTTTATCACAGATTCCCCTCAACCATATCATAAAATACATTTGTTGAGTAACAGTATTGCTGTGTAAGTCCAACCAGACTTGCACAGCTTTTAAATCCACTTCGCTGTTTTTTACAAAAGCAAAGATAACCAGGCTCCAACGGCCTGGTTATCTTTTTATTTACTTTCCCTGTTTTTTTATACCGGAATGTTTTCGAGCCATTTTCAGTGATTAGGTACCATATCATCATTTTCCAGAAATATTTTCTCATCCAGTAATTAATCAGACAATGATTCAACATTTTTTTCTGGCACAAACAATTTCTGCATCCTGTCCGGGAAAACATCTATGATCTGCCGTGCTATTTTCTCCTGCAGGTAGTTTTTATTTATGAAATCTTTTTGATACTTTAGGTATGTCCCTACTGTCTTAGAAATCAGAAGCTTCGTAAAATACTGTTCCCAACTGGAATACTTCTCACTTTCAATGTAATCCTCTGGATGGCTTAAAATATCACGAGTCTCCTTATCATCCAATATATCCGATTTCAAAATCATCCATTCAAATGATTCTGGTAAATATAGTGCAATTGCTCTGCCGGACTCAATCAATTGAATAATTCTTTCCATCTCAGATCCAAATGCAGCTCCATCTGCAACTACAGCACACTTTTCATCTGACTTATTTTGCAGCAATATACGATAAATATTTGACTTTCCTCTCGCCGTATCGCAGGAAATTCCTTTAACTATAAGTTTTCTAAAAAAATCATACCCGGAATTCGAATCTTCAACAAGCAGTTTCTTCGGTTGTTCAACAAAAACATTTTCATATTCTCCATACAAGTGATACAATTCATTGTATGTTTGTTTCAGCCCTGCATACTGCTTTGACAAACGAATCCCATAAATTTCCTCAACACTGTATGACAAATTCGGCAAATCATCTCTGGTGACCAGAATGAAGTAATTATCCGAATATTTTACCTCACTTGCAAACGCTTCCTGTCGGATGAAACTATTACACTCATCAATAAACACTAAACTATTGTGTATATAATCCAGTCTCTGTTTCCAATCTCCACCATGAAGTACAACACATGGAACATCACATTTTAATTCAACTCCGCTTGAACGACCTTCTCTTGAAAATGCCTCTATCATCTCCAGAAGTTTTGTCTTTCCGGTTGCACTATCTCCACGGATAATTGTAATGTTGCGTTTTATGGTAAACTGATAGCGAATACGCTTGTTTTGGATATTCACTTCATATAACCCCTTCATCCGCTCACCTCACACATAATCATACACAACATCCAGCCATTCCTGTCGATTGTGTACCACCCTTCCAGTATTCAAAATCATGATTTCAAAAGGCCCCTCCCCGAATCTCATGCCATGATGCAACGTGATAATAAGATCCTTCCTGTTTGCAATTTCAAGTATCCATTTGGCACAATTATCACCACATGCCGTTGCATTAAAGATACTGCCGCTCTCATCATTTGCCATAAGAATCAAAGTCTTTACTCCGCCAGATAATTCCTTTGGTGTAATAGCGCCTAAATACGGGCTTTCTATTATATGACTGGATATGACATCAGATTTATCAATATCCAGAATCATTTGTCTGGACAAAGCATCTGTAATCCATTCGTCTTCGTATTGATTGTCAAAATAAATGGGTGGATTATAAATCTCATCTTTCAAGTCTCCTAAAAAAACTTTAAGCATAAAATCATCCCCTTCCCACAGGCTAAATAACGGAACTCATCCATATATAATCTCCGTATTGCAGTTTTCATTGTACTCTCCAATGGATACAACTGTCAAGTTATCCTCATGTACTAAATCTACAGAAAAAAGCCGCAATGTCTCAAAAAGAATTTTGCTCATCATTTTTTATACATCCATGTTTTGTCAATGAATTCTTTCAAACAGATATTCTTTGTCTGATGACAAATCCGGCCGGAATATGTAGCCCAATCGGTCAAAGTTCTGTATCTCTTCCGGATTTTCTATTTGATTCTCAGCCATATAGCGCACCATTTCGCCCCTGGCCATCTTGGCATAAGTACCCTTCGTCACCAGTTTCTCGCCGGATTTCTCACAAAAGACAACCGTTATATACCGATCTGTATCTGTCAGATACTTTTCAACGCATCTGGAATATTCCTTTGAAGCAAGGTTGATAATGATGCCGCTGTCATCTCTCACTTCCTCATACAGCCGTCTGTCCCATAACGCATAGAGATCCTTCTGTCCGTTGATGGACGCTTTGGCCTGCATCTCCAGGCGGTATGGCGTTACACCGTCCATTGGTTTCAGAACACCATAAAATGCAGACAAAATCCGGAGGTTTTTCTGTACATAAGCAAGCTGTCCTTCTTCAAATACCGCAGGCGCCATATACTGATACGCAATTCCCTCGTATGACAGAATTGCCGACGTCAGCCGTCCATAAAGATCCATCTGCTCCAGGCGTCTGAAATTCTGCTCTGCGATCTTATCGTTGCACTTCCATAATTTCTGCAGATTCTCACGGGACTGCCCTCGCAGCCAGGATAAGATTTCAGTTGTCTGCTCCAGATACACCGGCAGTCCGACAGGCGCCAGGGAATCTGTATCTTCCTTCATTTTTTTCGCAGGAGATAAAATAATCCTCATTAATCCAGCTCCTTCAGCATCTTTTCCGCATCATCGGCAGCTTTCACCTTATCATTCGCCCTGATGATGATTCCCTCTTCATCAACCAGATACGTCGTGCGCACCACACCCATGGATACCTTTCCGTAATTTTTCTTTTCTTTCCAGACATCATAGGCTTCAATCACACTGTGCTCCGGGTCTGACAGAATGGTAAATCCAAGATTCTGCTTTTCCTCAAATCGTTTATGAGATGCTACGGAATCTTTGCTCACTCCAAGTACAACTGCCCCTTTTTCCACGAACAGAGGATATCTTTCCGAATAACCGCACGCCTGTTTGGTACAGCCCGGTGTATTATCCTTCGGATAAAAATATAAAATCACTTTCTTTCCACGATAATCTGATAATTTATGCACATTTCCATTCTGGTCCGGCAATTCAAAATCCGGCGCTTTTGTTCCAACTTCCAGCATTGCACTCATCCTCTCTTATACTTTCTTTTATTTGCAGGCTGTTATTCTGTTATCCTTTATCTTGTTGTTCTTTATCCTGTTATCCCTGCATCAGCAAATCATAGGCTGCCAGTTTCAAAAGACTTCCACGAAGGCTTCTGATATCTCCGTTACTTTCAGACGCAATTATCTCCAGAGTTTCCGTTCTGAATTCATGATTTTTCAGAACGGGATCCTTCTCTGACAGCTTCCGGAGAATATCCAGCCTTTCTCCTTCGTCCGGCTTCTTTATTTCTGCGCAATGGCATTTTCGCAGACTTTCCGAAAATGCCGGAATCTTTTGCACCTGGCATTCCATCGTCCGATCGCTGATGATTACCGTTTTTCTTCCTGAGTCCAGACGCTGTTTCAGGATTTCCGAAATAAATTCTCCAGTTCCGCTTTTGCCCTCCAGATACTGAATGTCATCCAGTATCAGAAAGTCTGTCTCACAGCCATATCGGTCAGAAAGCCGTTGTATTTCCCCCTGCTTTCCCCGGTTTTCCTCATGAAGCGCACCAATCAGTTCACTAACTAACGTTTCAATCTTTGTATATCTGACAGATGCGTGTGGATTATTTTCCAGAAACAGATTCGCCATTGCATGTGCCAGGCAGGTTTTCCCCAAGCCCACTGATCCATACAGATAAAACAATGGCCATGAGCTGTCCTCCGATATGTATTCCCGTGAATCTGAAACAGCCTCCCTGTTATTTTCATACAAAATATAATTTTCGTAATTGTATTCCGGAATGCTATGAAATCCGTAAGCAAAAGGATTCTCCTGCATCTTTTATACCCTCCTGACATTATACTTTCCTGACACTCTCTGTTTTACACAAAAACAATCATAAAGCCCCATTGGGGATGCGGAAAATAGCTCCAGCAAATTAAAAAATCCCTCACTGATTACCACAGCCAGAAAACTCCGTCCCCACTGATCCCCACTGATCACAGTCCCTGGATCAGAATGATTACAATCAAAACCGGCAGTACAAACTGGAAATACCATTTCAGCTTTCGGGAGATTTTCAGGCCATTTCCTGTATTGGCTTCTTCCAGATACCGGTCAAATCCCCATCCCCATCTGGAAACACAGAACAGCAGGAAAATCAGTGAACCCAATGGAAGCAGAAGATTGCTCACCAGAAAATCTTCGCTGTCAAGAACGTCTCTGCCGCCGATCAGATGCAGATTGCTCCAGACATTATATCCCAGTACGCAGGGAATGCTGGCAATAAATACAGCAACACAGTTCAATACAGATGCCTTTTTGCGGCTCCATCCAAAATTATCCATGCAGTTTGCCAGTAAATTCTCAAACACGGCAATGACTGTCGAAAAGCTTGCGAATGTCATAAACAGGAAAAATAATGTTCCCCAGATACGCCCTCCTGCCATATTCACAAACACATTCGGCAGAGTCACAAAGATCAGTGACGGCCCCGCATCCGGCTGTACACCGTAGGAAAAACATGCAGGAAAAATAATCAGACCTGCCATCATTGCCACAAACGTGTCCAGAATACTGATACGTACCGCCTCTCCGGCAAGGGTATTTCCTTTTGGCATATAGCTTCCGAAGATTTCCATCGCACCGATACCAAGACTCAGAGTAAAAAATGCCTGATTCATAGCCGCTGTGATCACATTGCCGATTCCTGTATCCACTGCCTTGGAAATATCCGGAAACAGATAAAAACGGATTCCCTCTCCGGCTCCTTCCAGCATAAAACTGTGAACAGCCAGAACCACGATCAGACACAAAAGCGCAGACATCATCACTTTTGTAATCCGCTCCAGTCCTTTCTGAAGACCAAAGCTATTGACAAGAAATCCTGCCAGAACGGTAACTGCCATCCAGAATCCCATTTCTCCGGGAGCTGCCAGAAGGTTTCCGAACACAGATCCTACAGCATCTGCATCCATTCCCTTTGAAAAGTGACCGGTTGCAAATTTCACAAAATAACTCAGCATCCATCCGGATACCGTCGTATAATACATCATCAGCAGATAACAGCCAATCAGGCAGAACCAGCCGTGAATATGCCACTTCTGTCCCGTTTTTTCCAGTGCTTTATAACTCTTCACAGCACTGCTTCTTCCTGCACGTCCTACCGCCAGCTCCATCGTCAGGACCGGCACTCCCATGCACAGCAGAAAGACAAGATAAAACAGTACAAAAATACCGCCGCCGTTCTGTCCTGCCACATAAGGAAAACGCCATACATTGCCGATTCCGATCGCACATCCGGCACTTACCAGAATAAAACCAAGACGCGACTGAAAACTTTCTCTCTTCATAAAACCTTTTCCTTTCCCTTATCATAATCGTATTTTCTCTTACTATTATACGGATTTTGTTTCTTCTGTCCATCCCTGACTTTTCTTTTCTGTAGTTCTGTACACTGAAAAATTGTCCTGCGATACAGGACAGAATCCTGCTTTTATAGAATTCTACGCCTGCAGCAGATTACTTCAACAATATATTCCTCACCTTCTCAGTAAGATCCTGGAGGAGGGCATTTTATATCCCAGGAAGACGCAAAGAACTTTCCTGAGATATGAAATGTCTGTATTGTAAAGCAATTTTCAAACACAATTCAGAAATTTTTTATTTATACATGAAAGTGCCTGTAATCCCAACAATTTATCTTTATTGCAATCACAGGCACTTCGTATCATTTATTTAACTTTACTTTATTTTCTTTCTATCAGTTCAAATCCATGGAAGTTCACGGAACCGCTTCCGACAAACCGGAAAAATAACGCTGTCTTTCCCGCTGGAATTGTCAGTTTTCCCGACAAATGTTTCTTTCCGGCATCTACCGGGATTCGTACAACAGGTTCTCCATCGAGTCTGGTGCTGATCTGCATCTCTCCTTCTCCGTTTCCGGAAAGCTCCAGACAAATTTCTCCCGTGTCACGAAGATCAAAATACTTAAATCCAGCCACAGCTCCATCCTGCATGTTGGCAATATACTGATCATCCTTTTCTTCCCTGTCGGCACCTGTCTGGGTAAAATAAGGATGTCCGGAATAATCCCGGATCAGTGCCACATGCCCTGCTCCATCCTTGCTCATCAGATTGCAGGCAATCGCAGCACTGTATCGTCCTTTTCCTTTCAGCGGGCCGCCATTCAGACCGCAGCTTGTCATTTCCACCTGCGGAATCCGCCCATTTTCATCAAAAGAAAGGGGTTCCGCACATCCCTGTCTGGAATAGGAATGACGATTGGTCTGACGATGATAAAAGATATACCACTGCCCATTTATCTCGACCATACCACCGTGGTTATTCCCGATATAATTATCCGGCTTTTCCATCGTCCAGTTTTCCAGTCCGATATCCCCGTTGGATACAATCGTTCCGCCATAAGTAAAATCCCTGTTCGGATATTTACTTACCGCATAACAAAGCTCATGGGACTGGAAAGACGAATATACCAGATAGTAGATTCCATTGATTTTCCGTATCGAACTTGCCTCAAAAAAAGCATGATTCTCAAAACCGGTTCCCTTTTCATGAAACACCTGCGGAATGACGCAGACTGGTTTTTCTTTTACTGTGATCATATCCGGTTCCAGTTCGATGCAATAGCACCCTGCATAACTCCTGCCTTTGATGAAAGTTCCCTCCGGGCGGTCGATATCCGGTCCGAATCCGGTGTACAGATAAACCCTTCCATCATCATCCACCAGTACTCCCGGATCAAACTGATACACGTCCCCTTTTTCTTCTCCCACGACTGTTCCATCCGGATAATGAATTTCTCCATAATAGGAAAACGGACCAACCGGGCTGTCTCCCACAGCTACAGACATCACACCCAGCATTTCCAGCGTGTAATAAAGATAATATCGTCCATCTCTTCCCTGCGCGATATCCGGTGCATACATGTACATGCTTCCGTCCGGATTCCTGGGATCCTGTGTCTTTTTGTAGATCACACCCTCGTACCGCCAGTTTCCCAGTTCATCCACCGGGGCAGACCAGCATACATAATCATTCATGCAGAATACTTCGCCGTTAAATTTATCATGAGAACCGTAAACATACACACGGTCACCAAAAACATAAGGTTCCCCGTCCGGAATATATTCATATCCCGGCAGATACGGATTTACTGCCTGTTTTTTCATCATTTCAACTCCAGAAAGTATATTCACCAGGTTCCACACAAACGTCCTTCTCACCGATCACAATTCTTGCCGGAACTGCTGTAGTGATGTCGTAACGTACTTTTTCTCCAACATAAGCCCATCTGGAACTGATTTTTCCGTGTCTGGTATTGATGGATGCATCCAGCCATCCAAGACGTTTGTCAGGCATTGGCTGAATTTTAACTTTCTCAAAACCAGGAGTTTCTTCCAGCTGGCAGATACCTGCTGCTTTTTCGTATACCCAGTCTGCAACAGCACCATATGCATAATGGTTGAAGGAATTCATGTCCGTACTCCAGAATTCGCCATTTTCCATGATGCCATCCCAGTGTTCCCAAATCGTTGTGGCACCCTGATCTACAGAGAAGAGCCAGGATGGATATTTTCTTCTCAGGAACAAGGTATAAGCCAGTTCGGAATATCCATAATCACTCAGTGCATGAAGAATATAAGCAGTTCCTACAAAACCTGTCATAATCTGGCTTCCATCCCTGATCACCATTTCCGCAAGGGCATCTGCTGTTTTCTGCGGATCTTCTGCAAGACGGAAATGAATTGCCAGAACATGTTCTGTCTGAGTCCTGTATTCCGGATAGTGTTCACGGAAAGCTTTTACAATATTTGCATACAGTGCTTCATATGCAGATACATCCTTACCCAGAACTTTTCCCGCTTTGATCACCAGTTCTGTGGAATACGCATAATACGCAGTGGCAATAAAATCGTCCCGGCTGGAACCCTTGTAGCTGCCGGACGGAGCATCCAGTCCAAGCCAGTCACCGAAATGTTCACCGCCTGTCCACAGATATTCCGTAGTAGTAGAACCGGTAATATAATCCACCCAGTTTTTCATACAGTCAAACTGGTCTGCAAGCACTTCTTTGTTTCCATAAGTAAGATAAATCTGCCACGGACAGATAGTTGCCGCATCTCCCCAGGCAGCACTTGGATTGCCATCCGGCAGATAATCCGGAATAACCTGTCCGATTCCGCCGTCTGCTCTCTGAGCAGCTGCCATATCATGAAGCCATTTTTTGAAGAATTTTTCCACATCATAATTATAACTTGCTGTTTTGATAAATGCCTGTGCATCACCGGTCCATCCAAGACGCTCGTCTCTCTGCGGGCAATCGGTAGGAACATCCAGGAAATTGCCTTTCTGTCCCCAGAAAATATTAGAGAACAGCTGATTTACTTCCGGTCTTCCGCAGCTTAAGGAACCGGTTTTCTGAATATCTGAGTAAACTACAATTGCCGTAAACTGTTCCGGTCTGACCTCTCCCGGGAATTTCGCAAGCTTAATGTAACGGAATCCAAAGAAAGTCAGCATCGGATGCCAGGTCTGCACACCCTCACGACAGGTATAATTGATTTCTGCCTTTGCACTTCGATAATTGGCATTGTAGAAATTACCGTTCTGATCCAGCACTTCTCCGTGAAGGATCTGAACCTGATCGCCTTCTTTGGCATCTACGGTGAATTCCACATAACCGGTCACTTCCTGACCAAAGTCAATCACGGTCTCACCGGCAGGAGTAATGATCACCTTCTCTGCCATGACACGTTCCTTTTCGTGGATTTCCTCACCTTCCTGCGGAATCAGGATTTCTTTCGGCCATTCCAGTTCTGCTGCCGGAGCCTCGCATTTCACAGCAACCGTTGCATCATAAGTTTCTCCGTCATAAATTTCACTGAAACGGACAGGGCTTTCTCCCCATGTCCAGTTTTCATCGGTAGAAATCACAGCTGTGCTGCCATCCTCGTATTCCAGATGAAGCTCTCCCAGAATTCCCATGGGACGATTTGCTCTTCTGGTTTTGTCTTCGGACTCCATCCACCCGGGCATATGAGAGGAAAACCAGCCTTTTCCAACGGTCACAGTCAATTCATTTTCTTCTTCCAGCATCTCCGTTACATCATACTTCTGGTACTGAAGACGTTTTTCGTATACTGTCCAGCCAGGTGCCAGCACATATTCACTGACCCGCCTGCCGTTCAGTCTTGCCTCGTATACACCGAGCGCCGTCAGATAAAGCTCTGCTTTTTTTACAGTTCCTGCACTTTTCCATGTTCTGCAGAAAACCGGGCACACATCTTCTGCTTTGCCTGGTGCCTGAATCCATTTTGCCTGAAATTCCATTTTTCTTTCTCCTTTACTTAAAATAATCTATATTTCAACGAAAAACCACAACCTAAAGGAATTATATAGAATTTCCATAGAAAATGGAATGGATTTTTCCGATATTTTTGTTTATTTTTTCGACTTTTTTATTTGATTTTCTATATAAAAAGAAAAAACCTCACAACCGTTTTCCACTGTATTTTCCATACAGTTTATTTCAGCATTTACGGTTTGTAAGGTTTTCTTTATCTGCTTAACGACTACATCATAAATCAAAATAACTGATACATCTGATTCGTCTGTTTTCCGATGTACAATTTACTTTTCTTCCATCACACTCATATATGCCGGACGGATAATCTTATCTGTACAGATCAGTTCTTCGATCCGGTGTGCACTCCAGCCGACGATTCTGGCTATGGCAAACATTGCGGTATACAGCTCTACCGGAATTCCCAGCATATCATAAACAAAACCGCTGTAAAAATCTACATTCGGGCTGACGCCTTTGAAGATATGGCGCTTCTCTGCAATGATCTTCGGGGCAAGTTCTTCGATATTCTGGTACAGATGAAGGTCTTCTTCTCTGCCTTTTTCCAGGGCAAGCTTTTCCACATACTGCTTGAATACCCGTTCTCTTGGATCAGACAGGGAATAAATGGCATGCCCCATTCCGTAGACCAGCCCTTTCCTGTCAAAAGCTTCTTTATCTACGATTTTTTCCAGATATGCTGCCACTTCTTCCTTATCTTCGTAATCTCTGACATGATTCCGGATATCCTCCATCATTTCCATGACTTTGATATTGGCACCACCATGTTTGGGGCCTTTCAGCGAAGACATGGCTGCAGCAATGGTCGAATAGGTGTCCGAACCGGAAGAAGTTACCACTCTGGTCGTAAAGGTGGAATTATTTCCGCCGCCGTGTTCCATATGCAGGATCAGTGCCGTATCCAGTACTTTGGCTTCTGTTTTTGTATATTTCTGATCCGGACGCATCAGCATCAGAAGGTTCTCTGCTGTAGACAGTGCAGGATCCGGATGATGGATAAACATACTGGCATTTTTTTCATAATGAATGTAAGCATTATAACCGTAGACTGCCAGAAGCGGGAATTCACTGATAAGCTGGATGCACTGACGCAGACAATTGCTGACACTGGTATCCTTGGCTTTCTCATCATAAGATGCCAGGGTCAGAATACTCTTGGTCATGGAATTCATAATATCTTCTGTCGGTGCCTTCATGATCACATCTCTTGTAAAATTCGTAGGTAAGGTGCGGCAGCCACCGATAAAATTACGGAATTGTTTCTCCTGTTCTTTATCCGGCAGTTCTCCCATCAGAAGCAGATAGGCAATTTTTTCAAATCCCATTTCCTCTTCGCCCAGAGCACTGATGAGTTGTTCCACTCTGTAGCCGCGATACCAGAGTTCTCCGTCACAGGAAACTTTCTTTCCATCCACAATTTTCGAAGAAACAATTTTGGAAATATTGGTCAGTCCTGTCAGCACTCCATTTCCATTCTCATCACGGAGCCCACGGTTGACTCCATATTCTTCATACAGACGGGGAGCAATGTTATCATTTCTGCGGCAAACTTCCTCCTGCTGTCTGGTATATTCATTAAGTAAGCTCTGCATAATCAATCACCTTTCTCTCATTCCCGTTTTTCCCTGCTTCTTCCATTTCCTCCATCGTGCTGCTCATGACTGTCTCCAGCTGTTTCATAAGGCAAAGCAGCTGAATCATGTTTTCCTTGCCATATTTTTCGATAACTCTTCCATAGTAATTTTTCAGGACTTCTTCCTGTTCATCCAGCAGTTTCTGTCCTGTTTCTGTAATCGTAACGTAGGTGCCTTCACTTCCATTGCCGTCATGAGACCACAATATCAGGCCTCTGTCTCGGAGATCTCCTACCATCTTGGAAGTCTGACGGATGGAAAGCTGCATTTTTTCTGCCAGTTCTTTGAGATAAGTTCTGCCGGAATAAATCTCAGACATTTCACTGTCCAGAGAAATATAGTGCAGAGCAATGTATTCCGCAATACTCAATTCTTTAAAAAAATCCCGGAGCTGACCTTTATTCATCAGATATCTGTGGTACGTAATTTCATTTGTCAGTTTTACGATATCTCCATTGAGTTTTCTGGATAATTCTTCCATAGATTCTTTATTCCTTTCTTCTTTTTCTTACAAAATCTTCGTCGCCTTATAGTTTTATTTTTAATTATTTATTTTTAAACATTATATCATGAGTTTTTCTTTTGTCAACTGAAATATAAAAACAGCTACTCCATTTTCATAGAATAGCTGCTCTCACAGTTCCTGTCTTTTATTTTTAGCAAAGCTGCATACAATTAGTTCCAGCTCATTTTCCAATAATCTGAATCTGACACATTTCCATGGCCTTCAGTGCGTTTTCGTGGCTCTCGGGTGTCACGCCGGCACAACAGGATGCATCCACATAAATAGGAACTTCCGGCAGAGATGCCTTTACCAGAAGAGCATTGGAAATCACGCAGATATCGGTACACAGCCCCACGAAAGTAATACCGCCGATTTCATCCTCTTCATTCATGACAAGAAGTTCTCCTGCCAGATCCGTAGATCCAAACGTATCTTTATCAATAGGCTCCGTTTGCCGAAGGGCATCCAGTTCGCTTCTGATCTGCCATCCGCACTCTGCATCGTTTCTTATAGCAGGCGATTCCGTATTTCAGAATTTTCTCCATTCCATCTTCCAGAAGCTGTTCGTTATACTGCTTTTTCTCAATCTGTTCCAAAACCTCCTGACATCCTGCATCCAGATTGCCATCATCGCAATACTTTATTTCAATAATAATGCCGGTTTCTTCCTCATCAATTTCTACACAGATATCACTGTAGCCTTCTCCGGATTCTCTATTTGAAAAGACACTCCAGGAATCTTTGAAACCAAGAATTCTCAGAAGGATTCCATGATAAAAATTCTCCTTCTTTCCTTTCCAGGCGAACGTATCACGAATACTGATGGTTTTCTTCAGATATGTGCCAAACTGCTCCTCGGTTTTTAGAGCATCTCCTTCTTTCAATGCTGTACAGAAAGCTTCCAGAGATACTCCGTCCTGCCGTAAAAAGCACACTCCGCAAATTGTCGATCGTTGTATACATGTCCTGATACGTCAATTCCTAGTGAATTTCTTTTGTAATGATTTCTCCTGCAACAAGCCTCTCGATTTCCCGCTTTGTCTGCCCTTTGTCCATTTCCTGAATAAACCGTTTGACCACATCGTTGCTGCTGGTATTTGTCCAGTAATTCTGGGGCTGTGCTTCTGGATTACTCCGCAGCAGATCGCAGTAATTTAAAACATCCCAGGGACAATATACGTCTGTACATCCAAACTGATATCCATCATACCACACTTTTATCAGGTTAAAACTGCCTGACAGGTCATAATAATCCAAAAGATCCTGCACTTCTCTGTCCATAAATCCAAAATACTCATCAAAACGGACATCCGTTATTGACAGAACTCTCAGATTATTCAGTCCGGTAAAAATACTCTCCCTGGAAATGCGCATACAGCCGGTCATCACTGCAAACTGCAGACTGTTATTGCTCTTCAATACGCTGCTGAACATATTACGGATCAATGAGATCATCTTATCGTAATACCCCGCACGAAATGCTTTATCAAGCGGCACATCATACTCATCGATAAGAATGATGACCTTATCGTCATAATGAGTGGAAAGCAACAGGGAAAGTGTCTGCAAACTCGTTTTTAATGCCCCGTCTGACATGGTAAAAAGCCCCGTCTGATCTACGCTTACCAGTGCCTGATACATGCTTCTCTGCTGAACAGTCAGCTTCCCGCTTGTCTCCAGAAAAGGAAAACGCATTGCTTCTTTCCCGATCACGTCACGAAATGAATCACAGGCCTCTTCATATGTACGGCCTTCCACATCCTTCAGACTTATAGATCATTATGAGAATTTCGTGGTTTAAGGTATCGAAGTACTTGGACAAATCAAGAACCACCGCATACGTGTAGC
>CAMBAL010000038.1 GCA_945864225.1 uncultured Blautia sp.
GAATTTTCGAGAATCGTATGTGTTTCACTGTTTAGTTATCAAGGTCTCTGTCTCGTGACAGCTTTTATATTTTATCGCATCTTCTTTTCTTTGTCAAGAACTTTTTAAGTTTTTTCAAAAGTTTTTTCGATGCAATTTCTTTTGTTGTTTTCAGCAACTCGTTTACTATATCATGTATCAATCTGCTTGTCAACAACTTTTTTATTTTTTCAATTTTATATTTAATCAAAAAAATCCGCTTCCTAAGAAGCGAATCCCATTCTATCACCTTGTATACTATTAGTCAAGGATTTTTTTATTTGTTTTTCATTTTTTTACAGGCAAGAATCCTGCCCGGAGTTTTTCCGACAGATGTGCGTCACAATTTGTGGGAAATTTGACTCAAATGAGTGAGGCATAGCGGGCTATGTTGACCGAATGCGAGGCAAATTTCCCGCAAAGCAGGGCGTGCCGATGGCGGGAATGAATTTTCCAGCACACCCTGACCCATTACTGAATTTCATCAATAAAATATACTCATAAATATCTTCACAAAGACATCCTGCTCATAAAAATATTTCAGTACAGTATCCTGTTCCACAATCTCCAGTCCACGGCAGCCGATTTCTGTATTGCAGAAAATCGTAAGTATCAAAAGTGCGATCCAGATCACGAGAAGTCCCTTTACCACCCCGACCACTGCTCCGGCACTTTTGTTGATTCCATGAATAACAGGAAGTCTGGCAATAATATTCAACGCATAAGTAAGCATTCGAATCAGAAGCGTTGCAAGAATCAGCGACAGCAAAAAAGATACGCCGTTCACCACCGCTACCGCAAGAGAATCGGTAATATAATCCGTAAACGTATCCACTGCAAGGTACTGATATACCGAAGCATTATTATTCTCCTCCAGATTTTCTGTTAGAAAAGACGGCAGTCCAAGACGATCGATCAGTGTACTCTGTTCCTGACTCCCGGCCGTAATGTTTTCACCCATTTTCTCTTCTACATAATCCCGGCTGCTGTTCTGCACCGTTTCATACAAAGGCGTATTCTCTTTCAGAAAATCATTCATATAGGGATTGATAAACCATACCAGCGCAATAGACAATGCCCAGAAAAACATCGTCACTACTTCCCGCACAAAACCTCTGCGAAATCCCATCCAGCCAAACAGCAGCACGATTCCGACCGCCGCAATTCCAAGCCACGTTATATTCATAGATGCCTCCTAGCTGAATTTCATAATGTTCACGCCGGTATCCAGTACCATGAAATATCTGTTCCAGCCAATCTTAAAGAAATCATTCAGAGTTCCTTCTACGGTTCCATTATATTTCTCGGTTCCATCATCTTCCAGCACTGCCACCTGTGAACTGTTATACATGATAATGTAACCATCGCTCATTCTGATTGTTGTGTAAGGAACATCAAATTCTCTGCGGAATTTCAGCTTTCCGTCTGCACTGTAGACTTCCATACTGTAAAGATTCTCGGAATCGTCATTTTTGAAAACCATTCCAATCGTGTCATCATCATAAAATGTGCTGACAATCTCTTTCTCAACTTCTATTGTTTTGGTTTCCTTAGGAATCTGCTTGCCGCGGTAAAGAGTAAAACCATTGTCTCGCAAAGCAACTGAACGGGAATTGCTGAGATACTGAATCTGCGGAATCACAACTCCTTCATAGTGATAGCCGCTGACAATTCTGTCATCTTCATTCTGCCCTACGTCTCCGAAATTATAAAAAGCCACATAACTTGTCGTATCTCCACCGTCCACAAACTGATAAGCAACCATCATGATCTGTCCGTCATCCGAAACTGCAACATCCAGCGGAAAACCGGGATCATCAATCTTCGTCTGATTTTCTGCAATCAGACTCCCATCAGATGCATAAAAATTGATCCATGTATCACCGCCCCCGTCAAGGATTGCGGCAACAAGACCATTACTGGAAATACGGGCCTTTACAATACTGTAAGAAGTAGTCACACTTCCTTCCAGACCATCTTTTCCATAAATCCGCATCGATGTGCCATCCCGGTCCGCGATCACAGCACGTTCACCGCGTACATCTGCCATCGGATTCTGCATTTTATAAATATCACTCCATACAGTCTCCAGGCTTCTGTTCACAAGCGAAACACCATCCGGAGTATAGCGGAGAATCTTTCCATTCAGCTCCACATACTGTGTAGAGACCACATCCTCCTGCTCACTTGTTTTTAATACTTTATAATCATAATAACAGTGTTTCTGAAAATAAAGAACAAGTGCCAGAACAGCAAGTACCGCAATCGCAGTCATGGTCAATATGCGCTTCAGCGCTTCAATCCGGCGGCGCAGAAGCCTCGACTGATGATGATACGTTCCTGATGCAGTATTCTGCTTCCGCTCCAGCAAAGCTTTCTCTGCCATCATTTTACGGCGCCTGAACTTCTTTCTCAGTTTTTTGAATGTATTTGCCATATTCCAACCTTACCTTATGTATTTTTCCGGCAGCTGTCCGGCAATTTTACAGTTTTCTTCTGCCGGTCAGCTGCTTACCGGTTCATTATAGCATACTTTTCTATGGTAAGACAATCACTTGTCCCGGATAAATAATTTCTTCCGGAGATATACCATTTAATTCACAAATACGGGATATGGCATTCATACTTCCGTATTTTTCTATACTGATCTGATAAAGAGTATCCCCGGGCCTTATTACGTAGGTTGCATGAACTTCACTTCCCGAAGCTGTTTTGTCCGCATCCGTACTTTCTGTCTCTGAAGATGTTTCCTGTCCGGCAAGCGCTTCCTTTCTTGCTGCCTTTCGAACATCCGATTCTTCCTGATATGCTGCCGATTCCCCTTCCAAAGTTCCATCTTCTGCTGTTTTCTGCTGCTGTGAATCGTTCTGCTTCAAACCTGTTTCACCCGAATTCTCCAGACTGGTTTCTGCAGTTTCTCTACTTGTATTTTCTTTTATATTTTCTGTTGTATTTTCTGTTGTATTTTCCGTATTCGAAGTACTCCTGTTTTGTACATTTGCATTCTTTTCTTCCGTATCTGTTTCCTGTTTATTTCCATTATCTGCGGCTGTATTCTGCTCATTCCCGGTCACCGTATCTTTTCCGGCGGTGCCTGTCATATCTGTTTCATCTGCATTTTCTGCATTCGAAGATTCACTCTCTTCATCCGCAGATTTACTTCCCACACTTGCAGATTCATTTGCTTTATCTCCGTCTTTGATACTTTGGCTTTCGGCATCCGCACTCTTTTCACTTTGATTCCCAGTACTCTCACCCTGATTGGCTGCTGCCTTTCCTGTACTTTGTGTCGTTTGCTCTTCATCATCCAAAGTATTTATTCCGTTTTTCTCTGCCGAAGCAGTCGTTGTACTCACTTCTTCATACACTCCATATCCGTCCCTGTAATCCCTGTAAAAATTTACGCCAACTGCCAGAAGTGCAATTGCCAGACAAGCCGTAGCCGCATAAGAAAATACGGGAATGTCTCCCTCCTGCCCGGTATCCGCCAAACCTTCTGCCTCCTTTTTCTTTTCCAACCTTTTTGTTTTTTTCTTCGCATGGATAATTTTACGAAAAGCAATCACAGCTTCGTCCGGAACTTCCTCAGTTTTTTCCAGATGCACTTCCTCATTTTTCGCCACCATATAATTCTGCATCTGGGGATTTTTCTCGTAAAAAAGATAATATCCAGGCAGTTTTACCAGAAAGTTATTTTCGTAATGAAAAAAAGCATCTTCACGTTCCGCTGTATCCATTAGCATCAATACTTTTTCCCAGCCTCCGAAATACTTCAGATGTACTCTTTTAAAGACTTCCGTAACCTCCAGCGGCAGTTCCGGCTGGGCAAAAAACCAGCCCACAATTTCCTGTCCGGGAAAATATAATTCCTGCTCATCATGAATCTTTTTCCATGCATTTTCTGTAAAATCAATATGTTCCGCCGCTGCTTCTGTTTTTTCTACAGTGATCGCACCTTTTACAAACACGTATGTCACTCCTGCCTGCCATTTGGACTCCCCGGTAAGCACCGCAAGCCTTCCCTTTTCTCCTTCCGTATCCATCCCGGCCAGCCTCACCAGGAATGTATACACATAGTCTTCCACATAAATTCGGTAATTCTGACCCGGAAGTCCAATCTGACGTATATTTCTCGGAACAGCGAACATCCCCTCATTTCCTTTCGCCTCCTGTTTCTCCTCTTTATAAATGACCTCTATCATGTCATATCACCCCTTCGGCTATCAGAATATCATAGGTAGAATGCGGATTTTGACGGAACCAAAGAGGCTTTTCCAAGAATTTGACGACATATTTTGCACCACGCATAATCCACAGATATTCTGGATATGATGAAAAATAAAGTGTTACTGAAAACGAAGTGAACAGTAACAATAAAATAAAAAATGAGGAAACATCATGACCTTTTATGTTGATGCCAAAAATCAGAACTCTTCCCGTGAAATTGCCCGTCTTCTCAGGAAATGTATTCGAAATCACCCCAAAAGCTGGACAGAACTCGTATTCCTCTGCATAGGCAGTGACCGCATGACCGGAGACTGTCTCGGTCCCTATATCGGGCAGCAGCTCACCCGTTACACAAAACAGGGATTTTTTGTCTACGGAACACTCACAAATCCGGTTCATGCCATGAATCTGAACCATATATACGCCCTGATCAAAATCCGCCATCCCACTGCTCTGATCATTGCAATCGACGCTTCCCTTGGACAAAAAAAGCACCTGGGGTATGTGACCATTGGAAATGGTTCACTTTACCCAGGTGCGGGTGTTCGCAAGGAACTGCCTCCTGTCGGAGATATTCATATTACAGGTGTGGTCAATATCGGAGGAATGCTGGAACAGCTCACCCTTCAGACCACACGGCTGTCAACTGTCATTTCTCTGGCAGATACGATCACTCAGGGAATCGTACGCCTGATTCCCTCAGCGCGCTTTATGCAAACGCTTTGATCTGTTTGTAGATGCCTTCTGCATCAAGACCGTATTTCTCAAGAAGAGCTGCTGCAGGTCCGGATTCACCGAATACATCATTGATACCGATACGTTTTACAGGTACCGGAGCTTTTTCAGACAGACATTCGCAGACTGCTCCGCCAAGACCGCCGATAATGGAATGCTCTTCTACTGTTACAACCTTGCCTGTTTCTTTGGCTGCTGCCACGATCAGATCCTCATCCAGAGGTTTGATGGTATGGATATTGATCACTTTTGCATCAATTCCGTCTGCTGCCAGTTTCTCTGCTGCCTCCAGTGCAGGAGCTACACAAAGACCGTTTGCAACGATGGTAAGATCCTTACCTTCTCTTAAAACAATACCTTTGCCAAGCTCAAACTTGTAGTCAGGTCTGTCATTGATCACCGGAACAGCCAGACGTCCGAATCTCATATATACCGGACCTTTATGCTCGTAAGCGGCTTCTACCAGCGCTTTTGCTTCAATATCATCAGACGGGCATGCAACGACCATACCAGGAATGCTTCTCATAAGCGCAAAATCTTCACAGCACTGATGGGTAGCTCCATCCTCACCAACAGAAATTCCGCCATGAGTAGCTCCGATCTTCACGTTCAGTTTCGGATATCCAACAGAGTTACGTACCTGTTCAAACGCACGTCCTGCCGCAAACATGGCAAATGTGCTGACAAAAGGTACTTTGCCTGTGGTTGCAAGTCCTGCGCCGATTCCGACCATATTGCACTCTGCAATTCCGCAGTCAATATGACGTTCCGGGAATTCTTTCTTAAAAACACCTGTCTGGGTAGCTGCAGCAAGGTCAGCATCCAGAACGATCACATCCTCATGTTTTTTGCCCAGTTCTACCAGGGCATTGCCATAGCTGGCTCTTGTAGCGATTTTCTTTACTTCTGACATAATGCTTCACCTGCCTTTTCCAGATCTTCCATTGCCTGTGCATACTGTTCGTCATTCGGAGCTTTTCCATGCCAGCCCACAGAGTTTTCCATGAAAGAAACGCCTTTGCCTTTTACCGTCTTCATAACAATAGCAGTCGGCATTCCCTTGGTTGCTCTTGCTTCATCAAAAGCAGCTTTCAGCTGATCCATGTCATTTCCGTCAGCCACATTGATTACATGGAAATTAAATGCCTCGAATTTTTTATCGATCGGATACGGAGAGCAGACTTCCTCGATCGGTCCGTCGATCTGAAGTCCATTATTATCCACGATCACAACAAGGTTGTCCAGTTTTCTGTGGCCTGCAAACATTGCAGCCTCCCATACCTGGCCTTCTTCAATCTCACCGTCACCGAGCAATGTATAAACTCTGTAGGAATCATTGCTCAGTTTTGCAGAAAGTGCCATTCCGACTGCTGCAGAGATTCCCTGTCCGAGAGAACCGCTGGACATGTCTACGCCCGGAATGTGTTTCATATCCGGATGTCCCTGCAGATAAGAGCCAAGGTGGCGCAGTGTCTTCAGGTCTTCTACCGGAAAATATCCTCTGTTGGCAAGAGCTGAATAAAGTCCCGGTGCTGTATGACCTTTGGATAATACAAAACGGTCACGATCTGGTTTCTGCGGATCCTTCGGATCAATGTTCATTTCCTCAAAATAAAGGTAAGTAAATAAATCAGCCGCGGATAAAGAACCGCCCGGATGTCCGGCTTTGGCTGCATGAACTGCTGTTACGATGCCTTTGCGGACTTCGTTCGCAATTTTCTGAAGCTCTAATTTCTCCATGTTCATTTATTCTCCTTCATAGTTTCATAATGCTGCGAGCAGTACCGGGAAAACGGATACAGAAAACCTTCTGTCATCCTCACACCGATACGGTATACTACTGCTATTATTCGCCGAATACAGCTTTGTAATCCTGCTGGAATTTAACAATTCCTGCATCTGTCAGCGGATGATGCAGCATCTGCTCAAGTACTTTATATGGTACAGTAGCAATGTCAGCGCCTGCAAGAGCACATTCGGTTACATGAACCGGATGGCGGACACTTGCTGCGATGATTTCTGTTTTGATATCAGCGATAGCAAACATTTCTGCGATCTGACGGATCAGCGGAAGTCCATCTGTAGAAATGTCATCCAGTCTTCCAAGGAACGGGGAAACATAAGTTGCGCCTGCTCTTGCAGCCAGAAGTGCCTGGTTTGCAGTAAAGATCAGAGTAACATTTGTTTTGATTCCTTCTTTGGATAATACTTTCACTGCTTTTAAGCCTTCGCCGGTCATCGGGATCTTAACTACCATGTTCGGATGGATTTTGGCAATCTCACGTCCCTCAGCGATCATTCCTTCTGCATCAGTAGTCGTAGCTTTTACTTCACCGCTGATCGGTCCGTCAACAATGCTTGTGATCTCTTTGATGACTTCTGTGAAATCTCTTCCCTCTTTTGCGATCAGAGAAGGATTGGTAGTTACACCACAGATGATTCCCATATCGTTGGCTTTTCTGATGTCCTCTACTTTAGCTGTGTCAATAAAAAATTTCATGTTTTTTTCCTCCTGTTTTTTTTCGTTTTTGGTAATTTCATTATAACAGAATCTACGCCCCGGTCAAGAAGGGGTGTGTTTTATTAATAAATAATCAATTAATATTTTCTATTTTTATTAATACCATTCCATGGAAAACAAGGGTAAAAGATGATTATTTCACAGTTTTTATTTGACATTTATATGGTATCCAGCGAAATTATTAATAATAATTTTCGGCGGGAAATTTATTTAATTTTGGCATATGAGGTCGTCTTGCGTACGATCAGTTTCGGGGTATACTCAATATTATACAGGCTTGTAGGCCGGCTTACTCCGTTAAACTGGTCGTTCATGCTGATTTTGCGGATAATAATATCGCAGGCATCTCTGCCCTTCAGCGCAACGTAATGATCAATGGTAGTCAGGGAAATCCTGCGGATGCTGGAATAAAAAATATTGTCACAGCCGATCACCGAAACATCCTTCGGAACATGAAGTCTGGAAGCCTGAAGTGCATCGACCGCCCCATAAGCCATCATATCATTCTGTCCGGCAACAGCAGTAAATTTCCTGCCTTCTTTCAGCAGTTCCATGGTAAGCTGATACCCCATGGAATATTCGGAATCTGTACGCGGGCTTCGGCGGTCTACCGCTTCATCCGCCGCTTTTATGATCACATGATCTTTCAGCCCTTCTTTTTCAAATTCTTTTACAAAACCATCCACGCGGCGGGACCTCTGCCACTGTCTTCTGGTCAGAGGCGGGGTGATAAATGCCACATCCCGGTGTCCAAGATCCAGCAGATGACGCGCCATCAGCCTGCCTACCTGCGTATTGTCCTGATTAATTGCGTCTACTGTCGTGGTTTTTTCTTTGTTGCTGATGATTACAAGAGGAATTTCTTCCGCCATCTCCTCCACCTGTTTCTGAAAATCCGGATTGGGATTGCAGGCATAAATGATTCCCTGCGGGCGGACTGTTTTCATCATTCTCAGATATTTTTCCTCCAAATGCGCATCACGCTGCGTATTACAGATAAAAACACCGTAGCCTTCTTCATTGGCCACCGATTCAATCCCCTGCAGAAGCAGCACATAATAGGGACTGGTAATGGTCGGGCAGAAAACTACGATGAGCTTTTCTTTTTTATTTTCTTTTCTTGCCCTGTGCCTGGGCAGTTCATAACCTAACTCAAGCGCGGCCTGTTCCACCTTCTGCACAGTTTCTCTGGAAAAAGACACATTGTATTTATGATTCAGGACCATGGATACCGTTGCCTGAGAAACACCGGCACGTTTCGCCACGTCCGAAGAAGTTGCCTTTTTTTTCGTCACGTCAGTTCCACCCTGCCCTCTAATGCACGAAGCAGTGTCACCTCATCAATATATTCCAGGTCTCCTCCCACCGGAACACCGCTGGCGATTCTGCTCACCTTAATTCCGCTAGGCTTGATCAGTTTACTGATGTACATTGCCGTGGTTTCCCCTTCAAGACTGGAATTGGTGGCAATGATGACTTCTTTTACATCATTCTGCAGGCGCTGCATCAGTTCTTTCAGCTTAATATCGTCCGGACCGATTCCCAACATAGGGGAAATAGCCCCGTGAAGGACATGATAAACGCCGTCATATTTCCCTGTTTTTTCATATGCTGCCAGATCCCTCGTATTTTCCACTACCATGATGGTTCCGGAATCACGGTTGGGATTGCTGCAGATGGGACAGATTTCTTTGTCCGTAAGGGTATAACACTGCCTGCAGTACTGAACATTTTCTCTCGCATCAGAAATCGCCGCCGTCAGCTGCTGCACCTGATCCTTCGGCATATTCATAATATGAAAAGCAAGGCGCTGGGCAGACTTGGCACCGATTCCCGGAAGATGAGACAGCTGCTCGATCAGTTTATTGATATGCGTACTGTAGTATTCCATCAGAACGGTAAGCCTCCGCCAAGACCGCCGAGACCGCCGGTCAGTTTGGACATAACAGCTGCAGTTTCTTCTTCAACTTTGCGCAGGGCCTCATTGGTCGCTGCCACGATCAGATCTTCCAGCATTTCAATATCATCCGGATCCACCACTTCTTCTGCAAGCTTCACCTTAGTCACTTCACGCTTACCGGAAATGGTCACTTCTACTGCTCCGCCGCCTGCAGCTGCAGTAAATTCTTTTTCTTCCAGTGCTTTCTGATTTTCTTCCATCTGGCGCTGCATTTTCTGCGCCTGTTTCATTAAGTTATTCATATTGCCCGGCATGCCCATGCCAGGAAATCCTCCACGTTTTGCCATGTAATAAATCCTCCTTTAAATATGCTGATATCTGCTCATGCAGACATTTCTGTTTTGTTTATCATCCTGCTGCTCGTCCGGAACCTTCTCAGGCGTCTCCTGTCTGCCGCTTCAGTCCTGCTGTTCCAGTTCTTTTGGATCTTCCTCCACTACTACATCCATATGAATGTTTTCACGGATGGCCTGATCCACTGTAATCT
The DNA here is from genome assembly GCA_945864225.1 of uncultured Blautia sp. Taxonomy (GTDB): domain Bacteria; phylum Bacillota; class Clostridia; order Lachnospirales; family Lachnospiraceae; genus Blautia_A. The sequence goes on from CAMBAL010000038.1 coordinate 9,949, forward strand.
GCGTCAGATTCGTATGCTGATGCTCTTCAGCTACCAGCATATGCAGTTCTATGGATTTTCCCAGATGCTGCTCGATAATCTGCTGCAGTTCCTGTTTTGCCTCGGAATCATCCGGATAATTACGGCCGAGAGGCGTCTGAAACTCCACAAAAAGAACCGGTTTTCCCGTCTCCCCGTTATATTTGGGAATGGATTTCAGCAAAGCCTGTTTGAACACTGCCGTTGTCTGATTCACAATCACTTTCCAGTTGGCCACAATTTTCTGCAGATCTTCCGGCGCTGCTTTCTGCGGTTTCTTCTGCTGTACAGTCTCCTGCCCTTTCGCTGAAACCGGATCTGTACCTGACTGCTGCACGATCACCTGCTGTACCGGGCGCTCCTCTATCTTTTGCTCCAGCACCCGGATTCTGTCCAGAACGGAATCCAGATTGGTTTCCATCGCAGGACGGCAAAGCTTGATCAGCGCAATCTCCACCAGCACACGCTTCTGCGCGGCAAACCGGATCTGATTGGACAAATCGGAAAAAATACGGATATAACGCATCAGTGTTTCCACATCCACCATATCGCTCTCTTCCTGAAGAAGCTTCAGATTTTCGGAGGATACATCAATCGCCTCCTCCGGATTGTCGGATGTTTTGACCAGAAGAAGGTTCCGCATGTACCAGGTAAAATCTGATACAAACTGTCCCAGTTCACGTCCGCCCACGATCAGCTCCTCCAGCACCCGGATTGCTCCGGTCACATCTCCCTCCAGGACTCTGCGCAGAAGCTGGCTGAACACTTCCGTATCCACAGCACCAAGAACATCCAGAACCTTATCGTACGTCAGTGTTTCTCCCAGATAAAAAGCGATACACTGGTCAAGAAGGCTCAATGCATCTCGCATAGAACCGTCTCCGGCTTTTGCCACATACCTTACCGCTTTTCCTTCTGCTTCCACTCCTTCCGCCTTCAGGAGTTCATCCAGCCGGGCTGCGATCGTATCAATGGAGATTCTGTGAAAATCGTATCGCTGACACCGCGACAGAATCGTAATGGGAATCTTATGCGCCTCCGTAGTAGCCAGAATAAAAATGACATAGGAAGGCGGCTCCTCCAGAGTTTTCAGCAGAGCATTGAATGCTCCCGTAGAAAGCATATGGACCTCATCAATGATGTAGACCTTGTAATTTCCCTCTGTAGGGCGGTAGGAAACCTCCTCGCGGATCTCACGGATATTATCCACACCGTTATTGGAAGCAGCATCGATCTCAATGACATTCATGGAAGTACCAGCCTGAATCGCTCTGCACATCTCGCATTCATTACAGGGGCTACCATTCACCGGATGCTGGCAGTTTACAGCTTTTGCCAGGATTTTTGCCACGGTTGTCTTACCGGTACCGCGGGTTCCGCAGAACAGATATGCATGACCGATACGATTCGCCTTAATCTGGTTGGTCAAAGTAGTCACAATATGATCCTGCCCCTTCACATCTGCAAAGTTATCGGGCCGGAACTTTCTGTATAAGGCTGTATAGCTCATGGACAGACTTTCCTCCTGTTTCACGAATTCGCCGCAGGAGGTAAAGCCCGCGGCGAAATGGTATACTTTTGCATTTTATATAATTTTACCCGAAAAATCAATCTCCGAAACTGATTCCGATCTGTTTGGCTGCTTTGACTGTCTGATCTTTTGGCGATACCATCTTCAGCTTGCCTGCGCACTCCGCAAGAGGTACTCGTTTGATCTTGCCGTTCACGATACCGATCATTACGCCATATTCTTCATCCAGAATGGCTTCTGCTGCACCCGCACCGATTCTGGTGGAAAGCACACGGTCATATGCGCATGGCTCACCGCCGCGCTGTGTGTGTCCCGGAACAGTTACACGAACTTCGCTTCCTGTTTCTTTGAAAATCTGATCTGCGATCTCGTAGGAAACAGACGGATATTTCTTGGCTCTTGCTTCCAGTTTTTCTTTCAGTTTTTTCTTCGGAAGCTCTGCATCTTCTTTGGAAATTGCACCTTCTGCAACTGCAAGGATGGTAAATCTCTTGCCTGCTTTGTTACGTTTGCGGATGGCATCTCCAACCTTCTTGATGTCATACGGAATCTCAGGAATCAGAATAATATCGGCACCGCCGGCGAGTCCTGCATGAAGTGTCAGCGAGCCTACTTTATGTCCCATAATTTCTACAATAAATACACGTCCGTGGGATGCTGCTGTGGTGTGAATGCAGTCGATTGCGTTGGTTGCAATATTGACCGCACTCTGGAATCCAAAGGTCATATCCGTTCCGTAAATATCGTTGTCAATGGTCTTCGGAAGATGAATGATATTCAGTCCTTCTTCTCTCAGGAGATTAGCTGTCTTCTGTGTACCATTGCCTCCCAGAATGACCAGGCAGTCCAGGCAGAGCTTATAATATGTCTGTTTCATCGCCTCTACCTTATCCAGTCCCTTCTCATCCGGAACGCGCATCATCTTGAACGGCTGTCTGGAAGTTCCGAGAATCGTTCCGCCCTGGGTCAGAATACCGGAAAAATCTTTAGATGTCAGCATACGGTATTTGCCATAGATCAGCCCCTTATAACCATCATCAAATCCGTAAACTTCCAGATCATCGATTGCATTGGAAAGTCCCTTTACAACGCCTCGCATGGTAGCATTCAGAGCCTGGCAGTCACCGCCGCTTGTTAATAAACCTATTCTTTTAGTCATAGTGTACACCCCGTTTCTTTGAGTATTGATAAAACGATTATGGTTTATTATATAATATTTTGTCCTCTTACCGCAATAGGAAATGAATTTATACTGAATAAAATGTTTTCCATTTTCCGCTCCGGTATCTGCTCACAAAACAGAGCACACGCACGATCCAGTCCATGACCATCGCACACCAGATTCCGATGGCTCCATATCCCAGCACTACAGCCAGAATATATCCGCCTCCAAGGCGCATAATCACCATGGAGGCAATGGAAGCGACCATTGGAAATTTCACATCATTTGCCGCTCTCAGAACATTGGTCAGAGTAAACGAAGACGGCCACAGCAGAATCGCACATCCATCATGAATCATTACCAGAATTGCCGCCAGTTTCAGCGTTTCCGCAGAAAGTCCGTAAAGTTTCAGGGTCAGCGGCATGGTCACGATCACCAAAGTACAGCAAAGTCCGTTGATCAGATAGGTCAGTTTCATCATCTTTTTCGTATAGTATTCTGCCTGTTTAAAGTCTCCGGCACCGACACATTGTCCGATCACTGTGATGATTGCAAGGCTCATGGCCTGTCCCGGAAGCACTCCGAGACTGTCCAGATTGTTGGCCACTGCATTTGCAGCAATCTGTGTTGTTCCAAACAGAGCGATCATTCCTACCACAAGAACACGTCCAAGCTGAAAAACGCTGTTTTCGATTCCGCTTGGAATCCCGATATGCAGTATTTTTTTGACCAGAGGGAGATTCCATCCAAAATGCTCCGGCATAATATGGATTTCCAGTTTTTTATCCCGAAGCCTGCATGTCAGAATCACACAGGCGGTCATTCTGGAAATCAGAGATGCAGCGGCAGCTCCTGCCACACCCATATGCAGACCAAAAATACAGACTGCATCTCCCACTACATTCAGCACATTCATAATGATCGATGCCTGCATGGATATTCTGGAATTTCCCATGGAGCGAAACAAAGCCGCACAGGAATTATATACGGCAAGGAATGGGTAAGATACTGCTGAAATCACCAGATAGATCAGCGCGTTTTTCATAACATCCGCTTCGATTGAGCCATAAAGAAGACCAAGAAGTCCACGGCGGAACATAATCGCCAGCGTCATCACGCCGACGGCGATCAGCCCGGTCACCACCAACAGCTGATTGGCTGCTTCGCATGCTTTTTCACGGTTTTTCTGTCCGAGAAACTGCGAAGAGATCACCGCACCGCCTGTAGAGACTGCCGCAAAAAGATTGATCAGAAGTGTATTGATCATATCCACCAGGGAAACACCGGATGTAGCCGCCTCCCCTACGCTGGATACCATCATGGTATCTACCATTCCAACGGTCACTGCCAGAATCTGTTCCACAATCAATGGAATGATCAGGCGCTTCAGATCCTGGTTGGTAAAAAGATATGTTTTCCGGCCCGGATTACTGCTTACACTGCTTATGTTGTTTTCTTTATTATTCTGCTTGCTTCTTGTTTCTTTTTTCAGATGAAACATCTCTTTCTTCCCTCAACTTTGATTTTTCTTTATACGCGCCATTATTTTAGCACAGGACTTTGCTTATTTCTACTGTAGACTTGACAAAATTTCCGAAAGCCTATATAATTAACTCCGCGCAGCCGGGGAGATAGCGGTGCCCTGTACCTGCAATCCGCTACAGCAGGGGTGATGCCAATCCGAGGGGTGTTCCTTGTGGAGCTGCCCTTTATAAGTGGCGTTGACGTCTGGGTCTTACGCAACAGGAATCTGTGAACCGTGTCAGGGCAGGAATGCAGCAGCACTAAGCAGAAGCTCTTGTGTGACGTGAGGGTGCCTGGGCCGAGTTAACTGTAGAGGTAACGTCTGTGAGTGCATCTCGAAGTGCGGCGCGCGTAAAAAGATTTTTCCGGATACTGTCAGATGGCAGTATCCTTTTTTATTTTATATTCTCCACATCTTCCGCAGCCTTTCTGGCTTCTTTTTCGCGTTTCTTTGTTTCACGCAGTTCCTTAAAAAAGTTCGACAGCATGGAAGAACACTCCTCTTCCAGTACTCCTCTGGTCACTTTTACCTGATGATTAAATCCTTCCATCTCCAGAAGATTCAACACAGATCCGGCACATCCTGCCTTGGGATTCATGCTGCCAATGACTACTTCATCAATTCTGGACTGCACCAGTGCCCCGGCACACATCTGGCAGGGCTCCAGCGTCACATACATCGTGCACCCTTCCAGCCGCCAGTCGCCGAGTTTTTTGCTGGCTTTGCGGATGGCATTCAATTCCGCATGAGACAATGTATTTTTGTCGGTATTTCTCCTGTTATAACCTCTGGCAATAATTTTTCCGTCACATACAATCACGCAGCCGATCGGCACCTCTTTGAGGGCAAGCGCCTTTCTTGCCTGACGGATTGCTTCTTTCATAAAACGTTCCTGATCAGTCACAAAATATCTCCTTTTTCATCTAAACAAAAATGGCTTCCAACGCAGACATCATACCATTATAAAGTCGATTACGGAAACTTTGATAATGGTTACTGCAGATATCCAGTATAAGCCACAATAAATACCTTACTGTTTCGGTGAGGATTCTTTTTCGAGAGTGCAGTTGTAAAAACGCAGGCGTAGCGGGCTACGCTGAGGCTTTTACAACTGTGCTATCGGGAAAGCAGACCAGCGAAACATATGGTTATTTATTGTGGATTATACTAGACCATTATATAGAATCCAACTTGCAAAATCAATGAATCAGAACTAAAATAATGTTGCTGTTCATTCTCAGGTTACTGTAAACGGAATGAACCGTAACCTTCTCAGTACTGCTTATCAGCAATCTGAAGTAAACCATAACGAGGTGATTGCACATGAAAATATGCGGGTTAAACAAAACGACTTTACTGGATTATCCCGGCAAAGTTGCGGCAACCATTTTTCTGGGCGGCTGCAATTTCCGCTGTCCGTTCTGCCAGAACAGTTCTCTTGTACTCCACGCAGACCGGGAACCAGAACTTTCACAGGATGAAATCTTTTCTTTTTTGGAAAAACGCCGGGGGATTCTGGAAGGTGTCTGCATCACAGGCGGGGAACCCTCTCTGAATGATAATCTGGAGGAGTTTATCCGGAAAATCCGTTCTCTCGGATATGCAGTCAAGCTGGATACCAACGGTTCCCGTCCATATATTCTGAAAGATCTTGTCAGAAAAAATCTTCTGGACAAAATAGCTATGGATATCAAAGCCTGTCCGGAAAATTACGGAAATGTTTCCGGCCTTCTTTATCCGGATCTGGATTCCATCCGGGAAAGTGTAGATTTTCTGATGGAAGGGCATGTGGATTATGAATTTCGCACAACTGTCGTCAGAGAATTGCATACAGAAAAAGATTTCAGAAAGATCGGTCAGTGGATCAAAGGCGCCAAAGCTTACTATCTCCAGGCTTACAAAGACTCCGAAGAAGTCCTGCAGCCTGGATTCAGCAGTTATTCTCTGAAAGAACTGGAAAATTTCCGCAATATTCTTCTGGAGACCATCCACTTAGTGGAAATCCGGGGTATTGATTAAGCGATACCAGTATCCGCCTCTTCCCTTTGGCAGCTGAATATGACGGCTTTCCCTGAAATAAGGGAAACCAAACATTCCGGCCATGAAGCGTTCCTGCTGATCGTAACCGCCGGGAACTCCAAGGATGTAACGCCCATCCTGTCTTTTTCCAATCAGAAGATGTCCGAAATTATAGTATCCATACTGAAGGAACCGGTTATTCCGCAAAGCCGCATCCCGGCGGTTCAGATGCACCAGGTCCTTCAGCTGGATTCTCCGGCATTCTGCCAGTTCTCCGTCCCCAAAGGGACATTCCGATTTTTGTTGCTCTTTTTGTTGCTCTTTTCGCCATTCTTCCTGTTGTTCTTTTGCATGATCTTCTTCACGTTTTTCTCCTGTCTTATCGGCTTTTGTCTGCATTTTCTCTGTATTTTTCGCATGCACTGTCTTATCTGGTGTCATCTGGTTTTCTGGTTCCGTATGTGTCTCTTCTGCCGACCGGTTCTGAAACTCTCCATTGCTTTCTGGCTCCACCCGGTTTTCTGCTGTTACCATTTTCTCTGGCTCTATCCAATTTTCTGCTTCCAGTGTTCTTACTGTTTGCATTCTGGTTTTTGGTTCCGATAGGTTTTCTGCTGTCAATGATTTTATCCTGCTTTCTGTTTCCGATTGGTTTTCTGCTGACACGTTTTTTTCTGATTCCGTAAGGTTTTCTGTTGTCGGTTTTATTCCCACTTCCAACTTCATCTTTTGCTCTGTATCACCCGTCATTATTTTTTTCAGATTTCCTGTTTCTTCGTCAGAGTCATACGATTTTATTTCCTGTCTGTTTTTTTCCATCCGGTCTTCGGAACGTTCCGCGTCCGATAAACGGTTCGCTTTTATTTCACGGAAATTCTCCGGTCTGATGGGAATATCATCCCACTCTGTTCCAAAAAATGCTCCGCTTTCTGTTTTCAGAATCAATCCTCCCATTTTGCCGATTCCTACGCCCGTATCACTCATATTCAATGCATCTGTTTCAATCAGACACTCTACAATTCCATCATTCGTCCTGCAGACATTCAGCAAATTCCCATCTATCAGTCCGCCATTTCTGACAAACCCGTAAATCCTGCATTCCATCTGTGCCGAAAGTCCGGGACACTGCAGATGAACTTCCAGCCTGCACTGTCCATCTCTCACTTCCACCTTGATAAATCCACAGTTATTCCCCTTTTTCCCTTTGCGATATTCATATACATACGCAATAAAGCGGCGGTATCCAGCCACGCAGTTTCCTCCAGAAAATTCAATTTCTCTAATATATATGACCAAAATAAAAAAAAATGAATTTTTTTCAATTTTTGTATTGACAAACTCGTCACTCTTTTATATAATAGCTCTTGCAGTTGACGAAGCGTGGCTCAGTTTGGTAGAGCGCTGCGTTCGGGACGCAGAGGCCGCAGGTTCGAATCCTGTCGCTTCGACTAAAAAGAAGATACCATAAGGTATCTTCTTTTTTATTAAAAAACCTCTGCAAATACCTGTGTTTCAAAAAGCATGGAAACAAATCTTTAAAATCCGTTCATACTTCGTTGGCACGACTTTTTGATGAAATCAAATAATTACTGTTAAACCACAATAGACCCAACCGCCACAACTATTCATCGTGACGGCTGGGTCTATTCCTGATTCTGTTCTGCATTTGCTATATTCTCAAATATTTCTTCCACAGTCATGAAAATATTCGAAAAATCCCTCGATGCTATTACAGAATCTGTATGATATATTCTTCTGTTTTATACGTTCAATCCTTTGTGAGTGGTTGTTCCTTTAGGCTTCTTCATCCTCCTCAGAAGTATCTTCTTCAGAAGAAGTACTGCCTGATGCTGTACCTGAACTGCTCTTACTGCTCAACTCATCACCGCACTTCAGATATCCTGTCTCTCCTTCGTATTCAGCCTGAACCCATCCATCGCTCAGTACTTTGATGATTGTTACGCTGGTTCCTTCTTCCAGTTCCATTACAATATCGGAATCTGTATTCGCTTCTGCACGGAAATTATAACCGGTCTGCAGCACATGTGTGGTTCCATTTGCTGAAGAATCTGCTGATGAAGTCGTTGTGGTTGTCTGCGGTGTCTTCAAAGAAGAAATAGTAGCCTGAAGATCTGAATTGCTTTTCTGCAGATCCTGAATCTGTGTCTGAAGATCTGCGTTAGACTGGTTCAGTCTGGTAATCTCTTTCTTATCCACTCTGCGCTGCCAGCTCTTACCGGCAGAAAAAATAAGAATCACCACCAGAAGAATCGACACTGCTCCGATAATCAGAATCTTCCGGTCTCTGTCCTGTTTATTTCTGGCAGCAGCGGTCCGATTCCTCTCAGTCCTTTTTCTCTGGGTATCACTTTCTCTTTTTCTTGGTGTTATCACTTCTTCGGCACTGGAATCGCTTAAAAAGCCGCCTGATCTTTCCCTTACATTGTCTTTTGACTTTTCCAAATCTGTTTTCATCTGTAATCTCCTCTCATCGTCGTTAACCCCTTATTTATTTTATACCGGCTGTCTGAATCTCCTGTATTTCAAAGATGACCTCCGGCAAAAATGTCTTTGCCAGTTTTATTATAATACATTATAATACATCCTTTTTCCACAGCCAAGAGGTCATTTCATTTTTTTCCTTTTAATTTTCCCCATTCTCAACTCTGACGATATTTTTCATAACCAGCTTATGTTCTTCTGATGTTTTTCTCATAACTATCTTGTCTCTCAACTGTAAATCATGCTATAGTAAAGATAATGAAAATGTTCCGGAGCGTATTGGAAAACCGCCTTTCCGCCCGGAACAGGCGCATCAATCCATGCAAAAGGAGTCTCTCTATGGACGTACACAATATCAGCACGCATTGCAAAAGAACAGAATTCGTGGGTACCGCAGTTCTTGATACCATCGGTCTTGTCATTTCCGGTATTGACGATACCCTTCTCCGGGAAATGAAAATCGGCACCAACTATCATGCGCTCGGGCTGCTCAGTTCCCGTACAGGAGCCGCCGGTCAGATTACTGCCATCGACGATGCGGTCAAAGCAACCAATACAGAAGTCCTTTCTATCGATCTGCCCCGTGATACCAAAGGATGGGGCGGGCACGGCAATTATATCGTAATCGGAGGGACCGATGTGTCTGATGTCCGTCATGCCATTGAGCGCGCTCTGGAATTAACCAACAAATATGCAGGCGAATTATATATCAGTCAGTCCGGACATCTGGAATTCGCATTCTCCGCCAATGCAGGCCCGGCTCTTTCCAAAGCTTTCGGTGCACCTGCAGGTGAAGCATTCGGCTTTATGGCAGGTTCTCCTGCAGCCATCGGTCTTGTCATGGCTGATACTGCAATGAAAGCTTCCGCTGTAAAAATTGTCCGTTATATGACACCAAGCATCGGAACAAGCCATTCCAACGAAGTCATTCTCGCACTTTCCGGAGATGCCAGTGCTGTCAAAGAGGCGGTTCTGGAAGCCAGGCAGATTGGCCTGGAGCTTCTCATTGCCATGGGCACCTATCCGGAAATCCCCGGAACGCCTTATTTATAAAATATATCATCCATTCTGAAACAGAGCGTGTTTGAAATTTAAGTCAAATATATACAGAAAAAGCTCCAGAGGAGCTTTTTCTGTATATATTGTACGTTCTTTCTATACTTTGCTTTATTCTGTACTTTCTTCCGTCATTCTGCCTCAGTTCACCTGATACACATCCGCATACTGAGACCCAAAGCTCAGAGCTTCCTCATGACTGTTAAAATAAATATCCACATGCCCATAAGGTGTTCCCAGATCTTCTACTGTATATACCGTTCCATTAATCAGAAGCTGTGTTCCAAACGGTACACCCGCCATGGCAACTGTATGTCCTGCAACCGGCATTGCCCCGCTTGCTGTGGCATTTCCCGCAGTTCCGCAGCACTGTGCGCAGTTACAGTAACCTGTCAGTCGGAAGTTTCCCAGATAAGTACCGGACCCGGAATTTGAAGAACTTTCTTCTGTATAGGAAGAGTCCTCCGTATTTCCTGTTTCTTCTTCATAAGTATCATCTGATTCCTCATACAGATCACTTCCGTCATCTCCCGCAGAACCCGTATCATTTACAGAACTGTCAGAAGACTCTGACACATCCATCTCTGCATCATAGTCATAGGAATCTGAAGCCTCTTCCGCTGCCTGTGCTGCTGCTTCTTCTTCCGCCTGTTCGAGCAGAGCAGCAATGTTACTGTCCGCACTGCTGATTTGTGCCATCAACGCGTTTGCCTCTTCTTCTGTGGCACTGATCTGGCTGATGTATGAAGAAATAGTTGCGCTGGTATTCGCCGCCATAGTCTCCACTTCCTGCTGCTTGCCGGCTTTTTCATTCTGAAGCTGAAGAATTGCTTCATTTTCCTCTTCTATCTGCTGCTCCTGTTCTTTAATACTTTCTCTGGTCTCTTCATATTTTTTGAGCATATCTCTGTCATACTGAGAAATCTGTGAAACATTCTCCGCCTGATTCAGAAAATCTGCAATACTGTCTGAAGAAAGCATAGCCCCCAGCATGGAGCTTCCGCCGTGTTCGTACATATACACGATACGAATCTTCATTGCTTCATACTGTTCGCTGGCAGCAATTTTTGCTTCTTTCAATTCTTCCTTAATCCGGATCAGTTCCTCTTCCTTGTCAGCCGCTTCTTTCTCCAGTACTGCAAGACTGCTGCTCAGTTCTTCATATTGTGCATTCAACTCTGCCAAATAGTTTTCCAACTCCTGCTTCTTGCTCTCGAGGCTGATGATTGTCGCTTCGGTCTGCGCAAGCCCGCTCTGAGCTGCCTCTTTCTGTTCCATCGCGTAAGCGATCTCGTCCTCTGTATCAGCCCATACACTGTTTCCCATAGAAACTGTCAGAAAGCCGGCAAGCAGTAATGCAAAAACTCGTTTATTTTTCATAAATAACCTCCAGAAATCTACTTTAAAGTTTTAACAGCCAGCATGATGCAGGTCTGTTATCTTTTCCGCAGGTTAATTATAACACGTTTTTTAAGAAAATCAATGTTACTGCTTATTTTTTGTAACATTCGTGTAATATTTTCACATTTTCTTCACATTTTTGAAAATCTTAACCAATTTTACAATTGTGATCCCATCCGGAGGGCTTTTTCATATTACAGGAAAATGTGAAGCTTACAGAAAAAAGCGGTGCCTTTCCACAAAGCACCGCCCTTCTTCTCTTATTCAATTATCTCAAAATCAGACCAGAAAACGTCTTGACCTGTCTCATTCCGCGAGTTCTTCCGGTTCTTCAGCCATTACTTCCTCATATTTCTCAAGGATAATCTTCTGAATCCGGTCTCTGGTGACAGAATTGATCGGATGAGCAATATCACGATATTCACCATCTGTGGCCTTGCGGCTTGGCATTGCAATAAAAAGTCCCTTCTCTCCTTCGATCACTTTGATGTCATGTACTACAAACTCATCATCGATCGTGACAGAAACAACCGCTTTCATCTTTCCTTCTTTTGCAACTTTTCTCACGCGTACATCAGTAATGTTCATTTTGCTTTCCCCTTTCCTTTTACAAGTGCTGAATTCTTTCTTCTCCCATAGAATCACAGCACATAGCGTTCATTTTTCTCTACGACAATCTTCACTTCTCCCTCGCCGCAGTAATACGAATTAGCCCTGATCGTATCTCTGCTCTCCACAATACAGTTTTCAATATGTGTATTATCCCCCAGATATACATTACTGAGAATCACAGAATTTTTGATCACGCAATTATTACCCACAAATACATCTTTAAACAGCACGGAATCCTCCACGGTTCCGTTAATGATACAGCCGCTTGCAACAAGGCTGTTCTTCACGACAGCGCCCGGATTGTATTTCGCAGGCGGAAGATCGTCGATTTTTGTTTTGACCGGCGGATCCTGTTTAAAGAAATAATTTCGGATCTCCGGCTGCAGAAATTCCATATTGGTTTTGTAGTAGGATTCTGCCGTGGAAATATTGCTCCAGTAGCTGTCAATTTTATAACCGTAGATCCGTTTCAGATTTTTATAACGGATCAGAATATCTCTTACAAAATCATTTCGTCCTTCCTGGGCAGCTTTCTCAATCAGTTCGATCAGCTGTCTTCTGCGGATGACATAAATCCCTGTAGAAATCGTATTATAGGAAGAAACCATCGGTTTTTCCTCAAATTCTTCAATCCTGCAGTCCTCATTCATACGGAGCACGCCAAATCGCTCCACCTCATTCGGATCCTTGCAGGTAGTGCATACCACTGTGATATCTGCACGTTTCGCAATGTGATATTCCAGCACTTTATTATAATCCAGTTTGTAAATACAGTCACCGGACGCAATCACTACATAAGGCTCGTGACTGTTTTTCAAAAATGACAGATTCTGATAGATTGCATCTGCAGTTCCCTGATACCAGAGACTGTTTTCCTTGGTGATCGTAGGAGTAAATACAAAAAGTCCTCCCTGCTTTCTGCCGAAATCCCACCACTTAGAAGAACTCAGATGCTCATTCAGAGAACGTGCATTGTACTGTGTCAGCACTGCAACTTTCTGAATATGTGAATTGGCCATATTGCTCAGCGCAAAGTCGATACTTCTGTAGCTTCCGGCAATAGGCATTGCTGCGATTGCTCTTTTGTTGGATAATTCTCTCATGCGGTTGTTATTGCCGCCCGCCAAAATAATACCGATTGCTCTCATGCCCTGTCACCATCCTTTGCTGCAATTACCTGTCCGCTTGCCAGCAGTCCATTCGGATAATCTGCCGGTGTGGTTATTCCGGAAACAGCTGTATTCTTGCCGATTCTTACATTATCCGGAATGACACTCTTCTCTCCGATCGTGGCAATTCCGAATGCATAAACCGCCGGTTTCAGTACGTTCGGCACCTCCTCGCCGCATCCAAGCACCACTCTGCTGCCAATGACAACATCTTCAGCCACGATGGATTTGTCCATGACAACACTCTCCCCGATCGTGGAATTTCTCATAATGATCGAATCCCGGATCACACTGCCTTTACCGATCATAACATTCGGTCCGATCACAGAATTATGTACTTCCCCGTAAATCTCAGAACCCTCTCCGATCAGACACCGGTCAACCACCGCATCGGAAGAAATGTACTGAGGAGGAATGATATCGCCTTTTGTATAGATTTTCCAGAACTCTTCGTATAAATTAAATTCCGGAATAATATCGATCAGCTCCATATTGGCTTCCCAGTAAGAGCCCAGTGTTCCTACGTCTTTCCAGTATCCGTTATACTCGTAGGCAAACAGACGCTGTCCTTTATCTTTGCAGTATGGAAGGATATGCTTTCCAAAATCGCAGTTGCTCTGGTCTTTCAGAGCGATCAGTGCTTCCTTGAGCACCGGCCAGCTGAATATATAAATACCCATGGATGCCAGATTGCTGCTTGGCTTCTCCGGCTTCTCCTCAAACTCCAGGATACGGCTGACCTCGTCTGTTACCATAATACCGAAACGGCTGGCTTCTTCCATCGGCACCGGCATGCACGCAATGGTGATATCCGCCTTATTCGCCTTGTGGAAATCCAGCATCACTTCGTAATCCATCTTATATATGTGGTCGCCGGAAAGAATCAGAACATAATCCGGATTATACTGCTCCATATAATCCAGGTTCTGGAAAATAGCATTGGCAGTTCCGGTATACCACTCACTGCTGGAACTCTTCTCATAAGGAGGAAGCACAGTCACACCGCCTTCGTTCCTGTCCAGATCCCACGGAATGCCTATTCCAATATGTGTGTTGAGGCGCAATGGCTGATACTGCGTTAAAACACCTACCGTATCAATACCTGAATTGATGCAATTACTTAAGGGGAAGTCAATAATACGATATTTTCCGCCGAAAGCGACTGCCGGTTTTGCAACTTTTTCTGTCAGAACCCCCAGCCGGCTGCCCTGTCCGCCGGCAAGAAGCATGGCAATCATTTCTTTCTTGATCATGCAATCACCTCTTATGATGTAATATTAGGCCAAAAATGCCTCAGAAATTATGCGGACTCCTGTTTCTTCCCGAGTCCGCATATTCTGTTATGGTTGTAACATTATACCATACTTCCCGGAATTAGTGAACATTTTTTACAATTATTTTGTTCATTTTTCGTATTTTTTATGATTATTGTATAGAAATCATGAGCAGGCGAAATTTTTTCATTCATCTTTTTGTCTGTTTTTTACATAAAAGTCATCGGAACACGCTCCTATTTTTTATCCCGAACAGTCCATATTTTCTATCCAAAAATAAAGCTGTCCGCATTTTCTGTCCCGAAATAAAGCTTTTCATTTTTCCCCATTGGGAGTATAATGAAATAATTAAAAATAAGAGAATATGATATTAGGA
>CAMBAL010000039.1 GCA_945864225.1 uncultured Blautia sp.
TGATGCTCCTGATCATAATATCCGATCTGTACCTTGGAACCAAGGGTAAATTTTCCGGTATCAGCGGAAAGAATTCCGTTGATAATCTTCAGCATCGTTGTTTTTCCTGTGCCGTTGCTGCCAATGAGTGCTACCCGTTCCCCACGTTTGATTTCAAAGGAAATATTCTGAAACAGAAGTTGTCCCGGAAAACTCTTGGAAAGCTCCTCCACGGTCAGTACATCATTTCCGCTGACAAACCGGGGTTCCAGAGAAAGACGCATCTGATCCTGAATTTCCACCGGTTTATCCAGACGCTGGATTTTACCCAGCATTTTTTCCCGGCTTTCGGCTCGTTTGATGGATTTTTCCCGGTTAAAAGATTTCAGTTTTGCAATCACGGCTTCCTGATGTTTGATCTCACGCTGCTGATTGAGGTAAGCCTTGTACTGCGCATCGCGAAGCTGTGCTTTTTTCAGCGCGTAGGCGGAATAATTACCTGTATAGGAACGGACTTCCCCGGCTTCAATCTCCACGATTTTTGTCACCACTTTATCAAGGAAATAACGGTCATGAGAAACAATGAAGACCGCACCCGGATAATTCAGCAGATAAGTCTCCAGCCAGGAAATACTCTCCATATCCAGATGGTTGGTCGGCTCATCCAGAAGAAGGATATCCGGTTTGGAAATCAGCAGCTTGCCAAGTGCAACACGTGTTTTCTGACCGCCGGAAAGTGTTTCGATCTGCTTGTCAAAATCCTCTTCTCCAAACCCAAGTCCTTTCAGGACACCGGTCAGTTCACTCTTGTACGCATAGCCGTTCTGGAGTTCAAATTCATGAGTGAGGCGGGTATAAGTGTTCATAAGCGTTTCCAGCTGATCACCGGAAGTATGCTTCATTTCCTGCTCAATCGACCGCATCCGGGTTTCCATATCAATGATATGCTGTTTGGTCGTAAGAAGCTCTTCATAAATGGTATGATGACCATGGATATCCTGATACTGGGCAAGATAACCGATATTCTTGTCACGGGAAATGACAACAGTACCGGAATCCGTAGAAATCTCCTGCATGATAATACGCAGCAAAGTCGTCTTGCCTGCGCCGTTATTGCCGATCAGTGCGGCTTTTTCCCGTTCTTCTATATGAAAAGATGCGTCATGGAGAATCACTTTTTCACCAAAGGATTTGCAAATGTTCTGACATGATAAAATCATATGAATTCCTCCAAAAGATGTCTGAGTTTGTCGCAATATAAGAAATAAAATACATTCAAAATTCATTATATCGTAATTCCTGATTTTGTAAAGGAAAAAATCCGGAAAGAAGCCCCGGAAATTGCCTGTAAACGATATTTTTTTGGTGATATGTTACAACTTTAATTGACAATAAAATGTCAATTCGTTATAATTGACATAGTATGATAAGGAGGGGTTCTTTGTGGACGCAAAAGAAATTTCAAAAGCTGTTATTAAACGCCTGCCGCGTTATTATCGATATCTGGGGGAATTACTGGAGGAAAATGTGGAGAGAATTTCTTCCAATGATCTGAGCAAAAAAATGAAAGTCACCGCTTCGCAGATTCGTCAGGATCTGAATAATTTCGGGGGATTTGGACAGCAGGGCTACGGGTATAATGTCAAATATCTTTATACGGAGATCGGGAAGATTCTTGGACTGGATGTCCAGCATCCAATGATCATTCTCGGAGCCGGTAATCTCGGCCAGGCACTTGCCAATTATGTGGATTTTGAGAAACGGGGATTTAAATTGGTAGGCATTTTTGATGTTAATCCTGTGCTGGAAGGAATGGCTGTCCGCGGAATTGAAATTCAGATGTTGAGTGACCTTCCTCTTTTTCTTCGTGAAAACCTTGTGGAGATTGCAATCCTGACTTTACCGAAAAACAGGGCAAAAGAGATGGCAAATATTCTGATCGAGAACGGAGTGAAGGCCATCTGGAATTTCGCCCATGTAGATCTGGATACGCCGGATGATGTAATCGTTGAGAATGTCCATCTTTCCGAAAGTCTGATGACACTGTCTTATAATCTGAGTCAGTATCGCCAGGAGCATGTGGAAAAATAAAGCATTATGAAAAGAGCCGCTATAGACCGGGGATTTTTCAGCGGACCCGGAGGCGGCTTTTTGTTATTTCCCGGGAGAGTGCCACGCATTTTCCTGTTACGTTCCAGAGTGTATTGAAGAATAATCGGAGAATCGTTATGAAGGAAATCGTTACCTGTAAAAGAATGAAGGAACTGGATAATGCAGCGATTTATCAAATGGGAATTCCGTCCTGTGTTCTGATGGAACGGGCTGCATTAAAAACAGCTGAAGAAATAAAAAAACATTTTCAAAAGATTTATGGTACAAGTGAGGAATATAAAAAGGAGAAGGTGCTGGTCGTATGCGGAAGCGGTAATAATGGCGGTGACGGAATTGCCATAGCGCGGCTTCTGTATCTGGAGGGAGTCGACACCTCGTTTTTTGTGGCAGGATCTGAGAATCGTATGACAGAGGAAACCAGGAATCAGTACCGCATTGCATCCAACTATGGGGTGCCTGTCGTGCATAATGTGGAATGGGCTGAATATACTACTATAGTAGATGCCCTTTTCGGAGTAGGACTTGCAAGACCTGTAGAGGGTGCTTACAGAGAACTGATTATGCGGATGAATGAAACAGATGCATGGAAAGTAGCAGTGGATATTCCTTCAGGCGTGGATGGAGATACAGGAAAGGAACTCGGCATTGCATTTCATGCAGATCTCACAGTGACTTTTGCGTTCCGCAAACGAGGACTCTGTTTTTATCCGGGACGAATGTATGCAGGCCGTATCGTTGTGGCAGATATCGGCATCTACGGGGCAGATCAGCCGCAGGACCGTACCTGGCATCTGGAACAGTCGGATCTTGGGCTTTTGCCGGAACGGGTCGTATATGGCAATAAAGGAACCTTTGGAAAGGTTCTGGTGGTGGCCGGGACGGAAGGCATGTGCGGCGCAGCTTATCTGTGCGCATCGGCAGCACTGGCGGGAGGAGCCGGCATGGTGAAGATCCAGACAGAGGAGGCCAATCGGGTTCCTCTTCAGATCCTGCTGCCGGAAGCTATGGTCACCTGTGCATTTACCGAAGAAGCCAACCGGAAATCTCTTGACTGGTGTGATGTTCTTGTAATCGGACCGGGACTTGGTATTTCCGGAAAAAGCCGGGAACGTGCGGAGTGGTTTCTGAAAAACGCTTCTCTTGCGCAAAAACCGGTGATTCTGGATGCGGACGGTCTGAATCTTCTGGCAATGCATCCGGCATGGAATGCCTGGCTTTCGGAACGTGTGACAGTGACCCCTCACCTTGGGGAAATGAGCCGGCTGACCGGAAAAAGCATTGACCAGATTCAGTGCCGCATGGCGGAAACAGCAGAAGAATATGCAGCCGGGACAGATGCCGTATGCGTTCTGAAAGATGCCTGTACAGTTGTTGCAGACAAAAATGGTCACCTGTATCTGAATCTTGCAGGAAATCCCGGAATGGCAACTGCAGGAAGCGGGGATGTACTTTCCGGTATCCTTGCAGCGGTCGCATGCATGTATCTGCAGAAAAAGGAAAACGCACCGGATCCGGGACTGTGCGCTGCGCTTGGAGTTTATCTCCATGCAAAAAGCGGCGATCAGGCAGCTGAAGAAACCGGAACACGCGGGATGAAAGCACGGGATTTGATCCGTATGCTGCCATCCGTTCTTGCAAAAATCAGATAAAAGAGTAAAATAAGGTGTATTCATACAGAAGGAATGGTATCTGCGTGATATATGAAAACAGAAACGATTTCAGTGATACGTTGGAGGATGATTATGAAAAAATACAGCAGACTGAAAGCAGTGGTTTCTCTGGATGCCATTGCACATAATTTTCAGGAAATGAAAAACAACCTTGCCAAAGGAACACAGATGATTGCCGTGATCAAGGCAGACGGTTATGGACACGGAGCAGTGGCAATCGCTCATCTGGTAGAAAACTATGATTATATCTGGGGATTTGCCACAGCTACCTGTGAGGAGGCTTTGCAGCTTCGTCATGCCGGAATCCGCAAGCCGATCCTGATTCTCGGAATTGTTTTTGAAGAATGCTTTGAAGATCTGGTAAAAGAAGAGATCCGCCCGGCCGTCTGCACTCTGGAAATGGCAGAAGGCTTATCCGCTGAAGCTGTCCGTCAGGGAAAAATCATACATATACATCTGGCGCTGGATACCGGAATGACCAGAATCGGTTTTGCAGACAGACCGGAAAGCATCGATGTGATCAAACAAATTTCCAGTCTTCCAAATCTGCAGATTGAGGGAATGTTCACCCATTTTGCAAGAGCAGATGAATATGACAGAACTCCTGCAATGGTTCAGCTGGAACGTTATCTGAAATTTGCAGATATGCTTGAAAAGAACGGGGTAAAAATTCCGATCCGCCATTGCTCCAACAGTGCCGGAATTATCCGTGTACCGGAAGCCAATCTGAACGTTGTACGTGCGGGCATCACGATTTACGGAATTTATCCTTCCGGTGAGGTGGAACGGGATATTATCTGTCTGGAACCTGCAATGGAACTGAAAAGCCATATTACCTATATCAAAGAGGTAGCTGCAGGAAGTGCTGTCAGTTACGGCGGAACTTATGTAACAGAAAAAACGACAAGAATTGCCACAATTCCTGCCGGATATGCGGATGGTTATCCGAGACAGCTTTCCAATAAAGGATGGGTTCTGATCCATGGAAAACGTGCCGGAATTCTCGGAAGAGTCTGTATGGACCAGTTTATGGTGGATGTGACTGATATTCCGGAGGCAAAAGCCGGAGATGAGGTAACACTGATCGGACGGGATGGAGAGGAAATCATTGCGATGGAAGAATTCGGAGATCTTTCTGGACGTTTTTCCTATGAATTTGCCTGTGAGATCAGCAAGCGCGTACCGAGAGTCTATGTAAAAGACGGGAAGGAATGCGGAGAACTGACTTTTTTTGATTAAATCCTGATACACTGCACATGACACATGTATACCGAAGAAAAACCTGGAAATACTAATTCTAGAATACGGCAGTAGCCGGAATGAGAATCGGAGTGTGAATTGTGTGGTAATTAGAAGAGGCGATATTTTTTATGCAGATTTAAGACCGGTAGTAGGAAGTGAACAGGGCGGTATCCGTCCGGTTCTGATCATACAGAATGATGTGGGCAATAAGCACAGTCCGACAGTGATCTGTGCAGCAATTACATCAAAAATGAACAAGGCAAAACTGCCGACACATATCGAAATCGATGCTTCCGCCTATGGAATCGAAAAAGACTCCGTAATCCTGCTGGAACAGCTTCGTACCATTGACAAACGGCGACTGAAAGACAAGGTCTGCCATCTGGATCAGAGCATTCTGGACAAAGTGAATCATGCACTGGAGATCAGTCTGGAATTATCTTTTTAGCCTGTGTTGTTCTGGATTATAGTGTTTTTCCTTTCCGTGAAGCTTCTGCTTTTGTTTTGGGTTTTGTTTTCAGGTAGTATTTTGGGGGGTGTTTTTCAGGCAGTTTGTTTTGTTTTTTCAGGCAGTTCTTGACGAACGCCTGCGAAAGTGCTATATTTTATCAGTAACTATGCAGATTTTCTGCAGAAAAAGTGCGGAATCCCGCAATCAGGAAATACAGCCGGAGTAATTTCCGGAACTGAATGACAATTGGAGGATGAATTTAAGAACATATGGAAGATGGCAGTAGTTTGCCCTTATGGGGCGTATTGATACTGTTAACGCTGCTGGGGCTGAACGGAATATTTTACGGTTTTTCCGCAGCAGTGAAGAATCTCAGTGAGAGTGAAATACAGAAGCAGGCACTGGACGGAAATAAAAAAGCAATTTTACTGAAAAAACTGATGGAGCATCCTGTTCAGTATGTAAATGCGATTCCATTGATCGTGACAGCATCCGGAATATCCATCGGAGCTTTTCTGGTTCCGTGGATCACAAGATTTTCCCGCCATTACATAGATCATGCATCGGTTTTTGCCCTGGTATTGTTTGTGTGCGTGCTTTTGCTTGCATCTTTTGGAATTCTCACATTCCGAAGAGTAGGGACATACTGTCCGGAAAAATTTGCATTTCGTTATGTAGGAATGGTAAACGCCATTGTTTCTATTCTCTATCCGCTGACACTGTTTATTACGTGGATCGCAAAGCTTACTGCTGTTCCCTTTGGTGTGGAACTGAATCAGAAAGAAGACGCCGTTACGGAAGAAGAAATCATTTCCATTGTGGACGAAGCTCACGAACAGGGCGTCATAGAAGAAAGTGAAGCGGAAATGATCCAGAACATCATTTACTTTAATGAGACGGAAGCCAGGGAGGTTATGACACACCGGACAAATGTGGTCGCCTTCAGTCAGGATATTCTTCTGAAAGAAATGGTGGAACAGATGATGGAAGAGGGCATTTCCCGATATCCGGTATATGGAGAAGACCTGAATGATATCCTGGGCATTGTCCATTATAAAGATGCCATGAAATTTATGACCAAGAATTCCTGGGCAAAATTCAAACCGCTGAAAGAACTTCCCGGTCTGATCCGCCAGGCAGCATTTATTCCGGAGACAAGAGGAATCGGAGATTTGCTCCAGTCCATGCAGAGCAAAAAAATTCATATGGCAATCGTAGTTGATGAATATGGCCAGACAGAAGGAATTGTTTCCATGGAAGATATTGTGGAAGAAATTGTCGGCGAGATTATGGACGAATACGATGATGAAGAGATTACGATCCGTACCCAGATCGACAACAGCGTGATCATAGACGGGCTGGCGTATCTGGAGGATGTGGAAGAGGAGCTTGAGGTGGATTTCGGCGATGTGGAATTTGAAACACTGAACGGATATCTGACTTCTGTTCTGGGACATATTCCTACAGAAAAAGATCTGGACAGAGAAATTGTTGCAAACGGTTACCGCTTTAAGATCCTGTCACTTGGCAATAAAACCATAGACAGGGTGCGGGCCGAAAAAATAAATGATAAAGAACCAAAAGGAGAAGAAAAATGTCAGGACATTCAAAATTCGCAAACATAAAGCATAAGAAAGAGAAAAACGATGCCAAAAAAGGTAAGATTTTTACTGTCATTGGACGTGAAATCGTAATGGCTGTCAAAGCCGGCGGCCCGGATCCGAACAATAACAGCAAACTTCGTGATGTTATTGCCAAAGCGAAAGCAAACAATATGCCGAACGATACCATCGAACGAGGCATCAAAAAGGCTGCTGGTGCTGATTCTGCAGATTCTTATGAGAGAGCTACTTACGAAGGATACGGCCCGAACGGTGTTGCGATCATCGTAGAGACTCTGACAGACAACAAAAACCGTACTGCAAGTAATGTAAGAAATGCCTTTACAAAAGGTTATGGAAGCATTGGTACACAGGGATGCGTTTCTTTCATGTTTGATCAGAAAGGTCAGATCATCATTGACAAAGAAGAATGTGAGATGGATGCAGACGAGCTGATGATGGTTGCTCTTGATGCCGGTGCGGAAGATTTCAGCGAAGAAGAGGACAGTTTTGAGGTTATTACTGATCCGGAAGACTTCAGTGCCGTAAGAGAAGCACTGGAAGCAGCCGGTGTTCCGATGCTGGAAGCACAGGTCGCAATGGTTCCGCAGACTTACGTGGAACTGACCGACGAAAAAGATATTAAAAACATCCAGAAAACACTGGATCTTCTTGATGAAGATGATGATGTCACAGATGTGTGGCACAACTGGGATGAATAAACAGAGTCTGATTTTGTAAATACTACCTCCAGGATATGATATCTTGGAGGTGTTTTTTTATGTATAATGACAATGAAAAAGAAGAAAAAAAACAGCAGCTGGACC
This sequence comes from uncultured Blautia sp., assembly GCA_945864225.1. GTDB lineage: Bacteria > Bacillota > Clostridia > Lachnospirales > Lachnospiraceae > Blautia_A. The sequence continues at coordinate 7,883 of CAMBAL010000039.1, forward strand.
GGGAAAACGTGCAGAATGATCAGATCCGGGAAATGGGACAGGTGGTTCTTGACGGAAATCCCAGAAAACACCGGGTTGAGCTTCTTACGATCATAGGGGAAGTAGAAGGTCATGAATCCGCCCCATCCCAGAGTAAAACAACAAAATATGAACATGTTCTTCCGAAACTTGCGATGATAGAAGATGATGAATCTGTTGACGGCCTTCTGATCCTGCTGAATACCGTGGGCGGCGATGTGGAGGCAGGCCTTGCTATTGCGGAAATGATTGCCTCCTTAAGTATTCCAACCGTCTCCCTTGTTCTTGGCGGCGGACATTCCATCGGCGTTCCCATGGCTGTTTCTGCAGATTATTCCTTCGTCGTTCCCAGCGCCACGATGGTGATTCATCCGGTACGCTCCAGCGGTATGTTTATCGGCGTGGCACAGACATACCGGAATATGGAAAAAATACAGGACCGTATTACCGCCTTTATCTCTTCTCATTCCAAAACAAGCCAGAAACGTCTGGAAGAGCTGATGCTGGACACGACACAGCTTGTCAAAGATGTCGGAACCATGCTGGAAGGAAGCGAAGCAGTGAGGGAAGGACTCATTGATGAAGTAGGAGGAATTCGCGAGGCCCTGACGAAATTGTACGAAATGATTGAGGATTATCACCAGATGAAAGACCTGAAAAAAACGTTTTCAGATAAAACTGCTGAAATTCCTGCCAGAAATTTGTAAAAATATATACTTTTTTATTTGATTGTCTCCACTTTTGTGCTATAATAAGCAAGAATGAATATTTATGTTTATTATTATCTATACAGGAGGGACAATCATATGAGCAATACTTGCGAATGTCAGAACGGCGGAAACGCGGATTTCGCTGAATTGGCTCCGGTGCTTGAGAAATATGCAAAAGTACCTGGCAGCCTGATTACCATTCTTCAGCAGACACAGGACATTTACGGTTATCTTTCTCTGGATGCGATCAACTACATCTCTGAGAGAACCGGAATTATGCCTGCAAAGATCTATGGTGTTGCTACGTTCTATGCGCAGTTCCGCTTACAGCCGATCGGCAAATACCTTATCATGCTCTGCAAAGGTACAGCCTGTCACGTAAACGGTTCCGACATGATTGAAGAAGCAGTTTGTGAACATCTTGGAATCAAAGACGGAGAGACAACAGAGGACGGATTATTTACTCTGAACAACGTTGCCTGTCTTGGCTGCTGCTCTCTGGCACCGGTTATGATGGTGAAGACAGCAGACGGCGAGGAGACCTTCGGTAACCTGACCAAATCTTCCGTTAAGAAAATTCTTGATGATTACAAAGCGCAGAATGCATAGGAGGTAGAAAATATGAAAGTTGTTGTAGGACAGGGCAGCTGTGGTATTGCTACCGGCGCTAAGAAAACCTCTAATGAATTCGAAAGAATCGTAGCGGAAAAGAATCTGACAAACGTTGTGATCGACAAGACAGGATGTATCGGTACCTGTTATCTTGAGCCGATCGTTGACGTTTATAATGAAGAAGGCGCCCTGGAAGCCAGATATGTCAAATGTACACCAGACAAGGTTGCTGAAATCGTTGAGGAACATCTCATCGGCGGCAAACCTGTTGAAAAATACGTGATTCCGCAGGAGGATGAGGCTTTCTTATCCCAGCAGCAGAGAATCGTTCTTCGTAACTGCGGTAAGATCAACCCGGAAAAAATCGAAGAATACATCGCTGTAGGCGGATATGAAGCAGCAAAAAAAGTAATCACATCCATGACTCCGGATCAGGTTATTGACGAAATCAAGATCTCCGGCCTTCGCGGCCGCGGTGGTGCCGGTTTCCCGACCTGGTTCAAATGGAATGCGATCAAATCCAATCAGGGTGCTCAGAAATATATGGTATGTAACGCAGACGAGGGTGACCCGGGTGCATTCATGGACCGTTCCGTACTGGAAGGTGACCCGCACTCTCTGCTGGAAGGTATGATCATCGGCGGTTTTGCAGCAGGTGCTACCGAAGGTATCATTTACTGCCGTGCTGAGTATCCTCTCGCAATCGCACGTCTTGAAATCGCTATGGCACAGGCAAGAGAAAAAGGCTATCTTGGCAAGAATCTGTTTGGAACAGGTTTCAACTTTGATATCCGTATCAAAGCCGGTGCAGGCGCATTCGTATGTGGTGAGGAGACCGCTCTGATCGCTTCTCTGGAAGGCGAACGAGGAATGCCTCGTCTGAAACCGCCATTCCCGGCAGCAAAAGGTTACTGGAAACTCCCGACCAACATCAATAACGTAGAAACTTATGCCAACGTTGCATGGATCATCTCCAACGGCGGACAGGCATTTGCAGACAGAGGTGCTGAGAAATCCAAAGGTTCCAAGGTATTTGCTCTTGCAGGCAAGATCAAGAAGGGCGGTCTTGTGGAAGTACCAATGGGTATGACTCTTCGCGAAGTTATCTACAATATCGGCGGCGGTATCAAAAATGACAAAGCATTCAAAGCTGTTCAGATGGGTGGACCATCCGGCGGATGTATTCCGGCACAGCTCATTGATACCCCGGTTACATATGAAGACATCAATAAAACGGGTGCGATCGTTGGATCCGGCGGTATGATCGTTATGGACGAAGATACCTGTATGGTAGATATGGCTCGTTTCTTCCTTGACTTTACCAAGAAAGAATCCTGCGGTAAATGTAATTACTGCCGTATCGGTACCAAGAGAATGCTTGAGATTCTTGAGAGAATCACCAAAGGTGAAGGTAAAGACGGTGATATCGAACTGCTTGAAGAACTTGCAGGCAAGATCAAAGACGGTGCGATGTGCGGTCTTGGACAGACAGCTCCGAACCCGGTACTTACCACCATCCGTTACTTCAGAAATGAATATGAAGATCATATTTACAACCATAAATGTACAGCAAGATCCTGTAAGGCTCTGATTCACTACGAAATCACAGACGACTGCAAGGGCTGCGGCAAATGTAAGAGAAACTGTCCGGTCAATGCGATCGAAGGTGATAAGAAACAGGTTCACAAGATTGATCCGAATGTATGTATCAAGTGCGGCAAGTGCGAAGAGAACTGTGCATTCGGTGCAGTGAAGAGAGTTTAATAGGAGGTGTAGACTGTGAACAAATTCAGATTAAATATCGACGGCAAAGAAGTCTACGGTCTTCCGGGACAGACGATTCTTGAAGTCTGCAGAGAAAATGATATTTTCATCCCGACTCTTTGCTATGATGAAAGAACAGAAATTTACGGTGCATGCGGTCTCTGTATGGTAGAGTGGGAAGGCAGCCCGAAGCTTTGGAAAGCCTGTGCAACAGAAATTGCACCGAACATGGTAATCCGTACCAACACTCCGCGTGTTATTGAATCCAGAAAAACAAACCTGGAACTTCTTCTTTCCAACCACAAGGGAGACTGCCGTCCGCCATGTATGCTTGCATGTCCCGCAGGTACAGACTGCCAGGGTTATGTAGGTCTGATCGCCAACGGACAGTACGAAGAAGCAATTGAACTGATCAGAAACAACATTCCGCTTCCGGGCGCTATCGGACGTGTATGTCCTCATCCGTGTGAAACAGCATGCCGCCGCGGTCTTGTTGATGAACCGATCGCTATTGCAAACCTGAAGAGATTTGCTGCAGATACCGATGAATTCGGTGAAGATCCGTTTGTACCGGAATGCGAACCGGATACAGGTAAGAACGTTGCCATAATCGGTGGCGGACCTTACGGTATTTCCATGGCATATTTCCTTCGCCAGCTGGGACATGATGTAACCATTTATGAAGCAATGCCGAAACTCGGCGGTATGCTCCGTTATGGTATTCCGGAATATCGTCTTCCGAAAGAAGTTCTTGACGAAGAGATCGCTGTTCTTGAGAAAATGGGCGTTACCATGATCACCAATACCAAGATTGGCGAAGATATTGCCTTTGAAACAATCAAGAGAGATTTTGATGCTGTCTGCATCGGTATCGGTGCGTGGGTATCCACCGGCGTTCGCTGCAAAGGCGAAGACGCAGAAGGCGTGATCGGCGGTATTGATTTCCTTCGCAAAGTTGTACGCAACGAGCCAATCGACCTTGGTAAAAATGTTGCCATTGTCGGCGGTGGTAATACTGCAATGGATGCCTGCCGTACAGCTGTACGTCTTGGTGCTGATAAGGTATACAATATCTACAGAAGAACCAAAGATGAAATGCCTGCAGATATGCTGGAAATCGAAGAAGCAGAAGAAGAAGGCGTTATCTTCCTGAACCTGACCAATCCTCTGGAAATCATTTCCGATGAAAACGGTCACTGCCGTCAGATGGTACTTCAGGTAATGGAACTTGGTGAGCCGGATGCTTCCGGACGTCGTGCACCGGTTCCGGTAGAAGGCAAGACAGAAACGATCGATGTAGATACAGTTATTCTTGCAATCGGACAGAGAGTAAACGCAGCCGGAATTGACGGTGTAGAACTTACCCGCAAGGGCGGTATCGTTTATGACAAAGATACTTTCATGACTGCAATCCCTGGTGTATTTGCCGGCGGTGACTGCGGTAATGATAAGATTTCCATCGCTGTAGAATCTATCGGTGACGCTAAGAAGAGCTGCGACATCGTTGATGCATACCTTCGCGGCGAAGAAATCAAATATGAGCCAAACTACTATGTAACCAAGAAGGACGTAACTCCGGCTACTTTCGAAGACCGTGAGAGAATGTGCCGTCCGACTATGGAACAGCTCAATGCAGAAGAAAGAAAAGATAACTTTACAGAAGTTGTATTCGGATATGATGAAGCTCAGGCGGTAGAAGAAGCTCATCGCTGTCTGGAGTGCGGATGTAAAGATTACTTCGAATGTAAGCTGATTTCCTATGCAAATATGTATGATGTTCATCCGGATCGTTTTGCCGGTGATATCAATGAAGTAGAATACAAAGATGAGCATCCGTTCATCCTGAGAGACCCGAATAAGTGTATCCTCTGCGGACTCTGTGTTCGTGCCTGTGATGAAGTCATGGGTGTAGGCGCACTCGGTCTTGTAAAACGTGGTTTTGATACTGTTGTAAAACCGGCACTTGAACAGCCGCTGTCAGAAACAGGATGTATTTCCTGCGGTCAGTGTGTAAGTGTCTGCCCGACAGGTGCTCTTCAGGAAAATCTTTCCCTTGAGAAATCTGTTCCGCTTGCAACAGAAGTAACTGACACCACATGCGCACACTGCTCCGTTGGCTGCTCCATTCATCTGGAAACCTACGGTGATATGCTTGTGAAATCTGTTCCGGACAAAGAAGGTGCTGTTAATAAAGGACTTCTCTGCGGCCGCGGTAAATTCGGATTTGACTGTGCAGTTCTGGGAGACAAGCTCCTTGATCCTATGGCAAGAAAGAATGGGGAACTGACAGAAGTGGATTACCATGAAGCATTTGTTCTGGTAACCAAAAAAGCAGAAGCACTTGCTGCAAAATACGGCAAAGATGCTGTAGCAGTATCCATCTCTGACAGATACACCAACGAAGAAGCATATGTAATCAAGAAATTTGCCGATGCAATCGGTGCCAAAACTCTTTGCTTCAATAACAGAGAGAGCGGACTTGAAAAAGTTCTCGGCGTAAATGCATCCCCGAACACTATTGACGAACTTCTTTCTGCAGAAGTAATCCTCTGTGCAGGATTCATTGCAAAAGAAAATCAGGTAATCCGTCTGAAACTGAAACAGGCAGCTAAGAATGGTGCAAAAGTGATTCTTGTAAATCCGGAAGGATATGAACAGGATCATATGAGCTTTGCATATAAGACCATTTCCACCGACAATTCTCTTGCATTCTTCAAGGGTGTTGCAAAAGCTCTTGTTGATATGGGCAAAGGTGCAGGTGTGGAAGGCTTTGATGCATTCAAAGCTTCCGTAGAAGGTGCAGAAGTATGTGATGAGATCAAGGCAGTTGCAGAGCTTTATGCAAATGCAAAGAAAGCAATGATCGTATTCCAGCAGAATGTGGTTACAACAGAAGCTGCAGCACTTCTTGCTGATATCGCTGTTGTATCCGGCCACATCGGCAAAGCCCGTGACGGTATCCTTCAGCTCAAGGCTAAGAACAACAGCCAGGGTCTGATCGATCTGGGTGTAACTGCAGGCGCAGAAGCTATGGAAGGCGTGAAAGCACTTCTCGTATTCGGCGAAGATCCGGATCCGGCACTGCTGAAAGATGTTGTATTCCTTGCAGTATGTGATACTCATATGACAGAAACAGCACGCCTTGCAGATGTTGTAATTCCTGGAACAGGTTTCGCATCTACATATGGAACCTTCACAAATACTGAGCGCAGACTGCAGCCGGTTGAACAGGCAATCGAAGAAGATGTCGTATTCAACAACTGGGAAGTTGCTGCTGAGCTTGCTCATGTATATGAAGTAGAAATGCCATACGATGATGTAGAAGATATTTCTGACGAAATGAACGATGTCCTTCCTGTATATCGTTATGCAGAAATGGGTCAGATCTATGGCGGTGTTCTGGAATGCAAAGGTGCTAAACTGGTTGCTGTAGAAGATGCAGCACTGGTAGCTCCGCTGAAATGTACCGATCATCTTACAAACATGATCGATGCAAGACTTCCGAAAGCATCCAAATAATAAATAAATAATAATAATTTTGTCCAAACGGTGTAATAACATTATCCCTGTGCAGGTGCCTGCACAGGGATATTTTTTATTGAAGCAATATCGAACAAAAGTTCAGTATCCGAGCCAACATCTATTGTAACTTGCTCTGATTTATGTTATAATTCTTAAGAATCTGTCCAAAAAGATATTATATATAGGAAAATACAATTCAGAAAAGCACACTCTTGAGCAATTTTCAAACACGATCTAGAACAACGTTTCTGTGAATGGACAGAATTTCATGAAATCTAACAGTCAGAGAGGAAAAAACAGACTATGACCGCTATGAATGCTATTTTACTGGGAATATTGCAGGGCATTACAGAATTTCTGCCTGTAAGCAGCTTTGGCCATATCAGTACAATAGAAAATGCTATGGGGATTAGCGTAAATACGGGAGTTCTCTTTGAAGTCATGCTGCATGTGGGCACACTTTTTGCGCTTTTTACCGTATTCCGGAAAGATATCCGGAATGTTTTTGCAGAACTTCTCGGAATGCTTGCAGACCTGATCGGTAATGCCAATCTGTATATTTACAATAGAAGAACCGGTGACAATCTGCATTATGCCAGAATTATAACAGGCAGTTATCGCAAATTTGCCGCACTGCTGGTGGTTTCTGCAATTCCTTCCATGGCACTTGGCTATGTCTGCAGACGTCTTGTCGCAAAAAGCGCCGTAAATCCGATGATTTCCGGAATTGGTTTTCTGATCACCGGAATCCTGCTCCTGGTTACGGATATGGGGAAAGCAGGAGGTGCCACAGCAGCGAAAGATGCTTCTTATGATCAGGCAATGTGGCTTGGAATCTGTCAGGGAATTTCTGTATTTCCGGGATTTTCCAGAAGCGGTCTGACGATCTGTATTGCACTGCTTTTTGGATACAGCCGTACGTTTGCTGTAAAATTTTCTTATTTAATGTCCATTCCGGCTGTATTGGGAGCACTGATTCTGGAAATTGGAGAGTTTGCTTCACCAAACATGACCGTGTGGCTTGGAATCGATTTTGTACTTGGCATGCTGGCAGCTGCGGTAACCGGATACTTTGCGGCACGTACAATGCTGCGTCTGGTACATAAAACAAAATTCCGCTATTTTTCCTATTATTGTTTTTTCATTGGAGGACTGGTACTGTTGACTCATTATGGAATGAAATAATAGTTTGACAGAAACTCATAACAGGAGGAGAACATAACGAATGGCAGTTTCAAAAAATCAGAAAGGCAAAAGAAAACCTGCATCCGGCAAGGCAAAATCAGGCAGAACATCATCTGCAAAAGCTTCATCCGGCAAAGCACAGAATCAATCCGTATCCAGCAGTTTTCAGACAGAAATTATTCTTCTGATCATACTGGCAGCAGCAGTGATTCTGATGTTCAGCAATTTTGGTATGGGCGGAATTGTCGGTGATGCGATCAGCACCTTTTCTTTTGGTGCAATGGGGCTGATGGCATACGCGTTTCCTGTCGTAATGTTTGTAGGTGCTGCTTTTCTTCTGTCCAATAAGCATAATAAGCTTGCCTACAAAAAATCTGCCGCAGGAGCAGTGTTTTTTATTGTAATGTGCGGCGTTATGCAGCTAATCACAGAAGGCTATATCAGGAGCAGAACATTATTGGATTATTATTCCATCAGCTCTGATTATCATACCGGCGGCGGTGTGATTGGTGGTGCTATCTGCATTTCCACCACATCTGCGTTCGGGGTATGGGGCCGCTATGTGATTATGATTCTGGTCCTTCTCGTATGTCTGATTCTGATCACACAGCATTCTTTCTTTGAATTTTTAGAACAGATATGGATGTTTTTTTATACCATGATCAGAGGAGGACATGCACGATATAAAGAAGGACAGCCTGAGCGTGAACTGAAGAAAGAACTCCGCGCAAAAGAACGCCAGCGCCAGAAGGAAGAACGTCAGACAGAACGGCTCAGAGAACTGGAGGAAGCTCTTGCAGAGGAAGATTCAGATGAAGAGGCTCTTCCTGCAAAAGCAAAAAGATCCGGAAAATCGGGAACCAGAAGAGGCTCCGGACAGGAAAAAGCTTCTGACATGTCTTCCGGAAGCAGAAGAGGCAGATCTGCCAAAAGAACAGCTTCTGCACAGACTCAGGGAGAAAGCCGCGGATTTCTGGAAGGAACAGAACTAAAACCTTCCGGTGTACGTGTCCATAAGACATCTGTGGATATTCTGATGGAAGAAGAAAACCGGGAACCGGATAATCTTGCCGTAGATACCAGAGAATCCGGACAGGGACAGATTGAATTCCGCATACATCGTTCTCAGCCGCAGGCGGAGGAAGAGGAAGAAACACTGGAAGATCTGTTCGATACACCTGAGGTTCAGGAAAACATTCCGGACAGAAAAGAAAATATATCCCGACAGGACGAGCAGCCAGAGCCACCTTTTTCGGAGGAGAAGCCGAAGAAATCTACCAAAAATCCGAAATCATCTCCGGCAGAAATTGAAAATGGAATCAAAAATATCACCCATGAGATCAGCAATCAGGAGCTCCCTGCTAAAAAGGTATATCATTTTCCACCGCTGAAGCTTCTCAAAAAAGGAAACGGGAAGTCTCAGGGGGACTCTGATGAACATCTCCGCAAAACTGCCCAGAAGCTGCAGGATACCCTCCATAACTTTGGGGTAAATGTCACCGTTACCAATGTCAGCTGCGGTCCAACGGTTACCCGTTATGAGCTTCAGCCGGAAATGGGCGTGAAGGTCAGCAGAATTGTAGGACTGGCAGATGATATCAAATTGAATCTGGCCACTCCGGATATTCGAATCGAAGCTCCGATTCCCGGCAAGGCTGCTGTTGGCATTGAGGTTCCGAATAAAGAAAACAGTGCGGTCATGCTGCGGGATCTTCTGCAGTCCAGGGAATTCCAGGAAGCAAAATCAAAGCTTTCTTTTGCTGTGGGAAAGGATATCGGGGGCAAACCGGTTGTGACAGACATTGCAAAGATGCCGCATCTTCTGATTGCCGGCGCTACAGGTTCGGGAAAATCTGTCTGCATCAATACACTGATCATCAGTATTCTATATAAAGCTACACCGGACGAGGTAAAACTGATCATGATCGATCCGAAGGTGGTGGAACTCAGTGTTTATAATGGAATCCCGCATCTTCTCATTCCGGTTGTCACAGATCCCAAAAAAGCGGCAGGCGCTTTGAACTGGGCAGTATCAGAAATGACTGTCCGATACAATACCTTTGCGGAATTTGGTGTTCGTAATCTTGGCGAATACAACAAAAAGGTAGAAAATATGCGTGTTCCGGAAGGACAGGAACGCCCCAAAACACTGCCGCAGATTGTTGTGATCGTTGACGAGCTTGCAGACCTTATGATGGTGGCTCCCGGTGAAGTGGAGGATGCGATCTGCCGCCTTGCGCAGCTTGCACGTGCAGCCGGCATTCATCTGGTCATTGCCACACAGCGTCCGTCTGTAAATGTCATTACCGGTCTTATTAAGGCAAATATGCCGTCACGAATTGCGTTTACGGTTTCTTCCGGTGTGGATTCCAGAACCATTCTCGACATGAACGGAGCGGAAAAACTGCTTGGCAAAGGGGATATGCTGTTTTATCCCCAGGGTTATCAGAAGCCTGCCCGTATGCAGGGTGCTCTGATCACGGATGAGGAAGTAAGCAGCATCGTTGATTTTCTGTCTGACAGAAATCCTGCTGTCGAATATAATACACAGATTGAACAGCAGGTAAATACCGCCATCCTTCCCGGAGGGGCATCCGGAAGCGATGACCGCGATGTTTATTTTGAGGAAGCAGGAAAGTTTATCATTGATAAAGAAAAAGCTTCCATCGGTATGATTCAGCGAATGTTTAAAGTTGGATTTAACCGCGCGGCCCGTATCATGGATCAGCTTTGTGAAGCCGGAGTGGTAGGACCGGAAGAAGGAACCAAGCCAAGAAAAGTTCTCATGACAATGGAAGAATTCCAGGATTATATCGAGGAACACGTATAAAAGCAAGAAACATGTATAAATAGAAAGGATTCATGTTATTTATGGAGATCCGGATTTTATCTGTAGGGAAAATCAAGGAAAAATATCTGAATGACGGAATCGGGGAATATGCCAAACGTCTGAGCCGGTACTGCAAACTGACTTTTTTGCAGGTCCCTGATGAAAAAACACCGGACAAAGCATCGGATGCGCTAAATACTCAGATTAGAGAAACAGAAGGGGAACGTCTCATGAAGCATATCCGTGAACAGGATTATGTGATTGCGCTTGCCATAGAGGGAAAAATGCTGGATTCTGTTGAACTTTCTCAGATGATCGGCCGTCTTGGCGTAGAGGGAAAAAGTTCGGTTGCATTCGTAATCGGCGGTTCCCTTGGTCTGAGCGAAAAAGTCTTACAGCGGGCTGATTATAAACTGAGTTTTTCCCGCATGACATTTCCGCACCAGTTGATGCAGATGATTCTACTGGAACAGATTTATCGCGGATACCGTATTCTGAATCATGAACCATATCACAAATAACAAAAATAATTACTTTCCAGAGTGCATTTAAAAATTGCTTTCCGACAGATGTGCGAGATAATTACAAATACAATCTAATATGATAAAACAGGAGGAAAATTTCATGGAAACACAAAGAGTAGAAAATATGTGCGGCGGAAATGGTCATGTGCTGATCAGACATATTCTCGGAGAAAAGGAATTAAATGGAAAATGCCGGCTTTATGCACAGGTAACATTGGAACCGGGCTGTTCCCTCGGCTATCATGAACATCATGGAGAGAGTGAAACCTATTATATTCTTTCCGGAGAAGGAATTTACAGTGATAACGGAACTCTCCGTATGGTAAAGGCCGGAGAAAAAACATTTACACCGGATGGTCAGGGACATGCTCTTTCCAATACTGGAAATGAAAATCTTGTCTTTATGGCACTTATTATTCTGGACTGATGAGGAAAGATTACATGGCGCCCATGGAGGGCATAACCAATTTTATTTTTCGAAATGCCTACCATGCATATTTTCATCCGATGGATAAATATTTTACACCGTTTATCTCTGCGAAACCGGGCAAACATCTCAGTGTGAAGGAAATCCGGGAAGTTTCTCCGGAAACAAATGCAGGGCTCGCTGTTGTACCTCAGATTCTGACCAACCATGCTGAAGATTTCCTGGAAACAGCCCGTATTTTCAAAGAATATGGACATCATGAAGTGAATCTGAATCTCGGATGCCCATCCGGAACCGTTACGGCCAAGGGCAAAGGTTCCGGATTTTTGAAAGATCCCGAGGAACTGGATCGTTTTCTTGACCGTATATGTGAAGGACTGGAAAGAGAACAGATGAATCTTTCTATAAAAACCAGAATCGGGACAACCGATGAAGAAGACTGGGAAGAACTTATGGAAATTTACAACCACTACCCTCTTACCGAATTGATTGTTCATCCACGAATCCAAAAAGATTACTACAAAGGGGAAATACGGTTACATGCTTTTGAACAGGCTGTAAGTACAGTCCGGGCACCTCTGTGTTATAATGGAGATCTTTTTACCGTTCAGGATTATCAGAATATCGGGGAACAGTTTCCGGAAACAGAACGATTTATGTATGGCAGAGGACTGATCGCAAATCCAGGGTTGCTCAATGAGATTCGGGATGGTCAAAAACCGGACAAAAAAATGTTCCGTAATTTTCATGACAAAATATATCATGATTATCAGGAACTTCTTCATGACGAACGGAATGTGCTTTTTCGAATGAAGGAACTGTGGAGTTATTTTTCCGTCAGTTTCCGCAATTCAGCGAAATATATCAAGAAAATCAAAAAAGCAACTCATTACAGCGAATATCAGGCAGCAGTGTCCGGGTTATTTGCAGAACAGGAGGAATTTTTAGCATGAGAGAGATGCGTCTTCATAAGAGAGAGGTAAAAGATACTGAAGACCTCAGACATATTCTGGAATCCTGTAAGGTTGTGCGGGTCGGAGCTGTAGATGAAGAAGGAATGTTTATTGTTCCAGTCAATTTCGGCTATCTGCTGGAAGAAACACAGGAAGGTTCCCAAAATCTGAAACTATACTTTCACGGGGCTGTTTCCGGGCGCAAGGCAGATACTTTTTCCTGCAGTCCCGAAGTCGCATTTGAAATGGACGGAAGTCATGCGCTGATTCGCGGGGATTATGCGTGTTCTTACTCCTATGCCTACGAAAGTATTATGGGCAATGGAAGGATTCGTGTCGTAGAAGATCACGAAGAAAAAATCTACGGATTGTCTCTGATCATGAAACACCTGGATGCGGATTCCGAAATCTTTTTTTCGGAAGATGCGCTCACAAGGACAAAAATCTACTGTGTTGAGGCATCTCATTTCACTGGTAAGAGAAGAACAGCCAAAGCTTAAACACCTATTTTATGTCACAGGAATGAGTTCTGCGTTTTCCTGTAATATAAAAAAGTCTTTCGGGCAGATTGTACTGCAGCGGAGAGAGATTCTATTGTCATAGCTGCTGGAGAAAGAGTGGTAACATGGAAGTATCATTAAATTTAGAAAAATTTGAAGAATTTATTTCACAATATCCAATTTTTGAATATCGAATCATAAAAACAAATGAGATCGAAACAGAAGAACGGGTGCGTATCATCTGTGAAAAAGAATGTGTCCGTTACAATTCCACATGGGCGTGTCCGCCCGCTGTCGGAACCCTGGAAGAATGTGAGGAAAGAATTCACAGTTATCCTCACGCAGTGTTTTTTTCCAGTGTTGCAGAGGTTTCGGATGTTCTGAACCTGGAGGAAACCCTTTCAACACGACTTGCTCATGAGGAACTGACAACAGCTGTCAGCGATTATCTCCGTTCGCAGGGATATGAAACTTTTACCCTTTCCACAGAATCCTGTGATATCTGCATAGAATGCGCCTATAAACAGGGGCGTCCCTGCGTTCATCCGGACAGGATGCATCCCTGTCTGGAGAGTCATGGAGTTGTGGTTTCACAAATCGTGGAAGCGCAGCAAATGGAATTTCAGCTGGGCGGCAATACCATTCTGTGGTTTTCAATGGTATTGTTTCGATAACATCGATCATCCGCTCATCCAGATCCAATAGAACATCGCTTCACAAATAATACATAACCGATTTCTCCGCGGCATAGATTAGAAATAAAAGCCGCGGAGATTTTTTATGAAAAAAAATAGCCGATATAAGGAAAAGCTGGTAACTTCGCTGGAAATTCCGGAAGATCTGGCATATCGTGATGCTATCGTAACCATTACCGGGAAACATCTGGCTGTCATTGAAAATTACCGCGGCATTCTTCGTTATACCAGTGACGAAATTATTATCCTGACTTTTCGCGGGAGACTTACCATATGCGGAAAACATCTGGAAATCCCCTATTTTTCCAGTGAAGAAATGCAGATTCGGGGATGTATATCCCGCATTTTTCTGGAGCAGTAGGAGGCGTGCTTATGGAGAAATTTTTAAAATTCCTCTCCGGATATGTAATACTGGAAGTGCAGGGAGAGCAATGTGAAAGATTTCTGAATCTCTGCAGAGCCAAAAACATCTCCATACGGAAGCTGAAATGCCCCAATCCCGGCTGTCTGATCCTGGAAATGCATATCCGGGATTTCTTTTCTCTGCGCCCTGTCCGCAGCAAAACAGGGGTACATATTCGTGTGATCCGAAAATATGGAATGCCTTTTTTTATTGTTCGCAGCAAAAAGAGGATCGCCTTTTTTGCAGGAATTCTTCTCTGTGCCTTCCTTATTCTGTTCCTTTCCGGCAGAATCTGGAATATTCATATTGAAGGAAATATTCAGAATCCAACACCGGATATTCTGGGATTTCTCAGTGAACAGGGGATTGTTCATGGAATTTCCAAAAGAACCATCAACTGTGCAGATCTTGCGGCTTCTGTGCGACGGCAATATCCGGAAATCACCTGGGTGTCTGCAAGAATTGAAGGAACACGACTGATCCTTACTATTCAGGAAGAAGAAATCCCGCAGGATTCTGTAACCGAAACGGAAACTCCCTGCAGTCTGGCAGCGGATGTGGAAGGAACTATTGTGAAAATCATTACAAAGGCCGGAACTCCTCAGGTCTTACCGGGAGATATCTGTAAGAAAGGAGAGCTTCTGGTTCTGGGGCGTCTGGAAATTCTAAATGACAGTCAGGAAATCATACGCTATGAATATGTGCATGCAGATGCAGATATCTATGTGGAACATGAATTGCCCTATTACAGAGAATTCTCCTTAAGCCATGAAGAAGAGTTTTTATCCGGTGATACAGAACATCATTCTTATATCCGGCTGGGAAATTTCTATCTGGATACAGGCAAAACACAAAAATCCGGCTGGAGAAGAACTGCATGGGAAAAACAGGTAAGACTTACCGAAAATTTTTATCTTCCCATATGGCTTGGAAATGTAACATTCGAAAAAATCCAGAAAGTAACCTCCGTCTATTCAAAAGAAGAGGCCAAATCCCTGGCAGTAAAACAGCTTCAGCAATACGAAGAAAAATTAATAGAGCAGGGAATGGAGATATCTGCAAACCATGTAAAAATAGAAACGGATTACGACTCATGTACGGCCAGAGGAACGCTCACTGTAATCGAAAAAACAGGAATCCCCGTCGCAGTGGAAAGAAAAGAGGATGAAGAAACTTAAAGAATAAAAATACACCAATCTGACCATGATATCTGTCATGGGAGATAAGAAAGAAGTGGAAGACTGGAAATATCTGTGGTAAAATAGGAAGAGTGCAAAAGAAAGGAGTACAGTTACAGATGCGAGAAATTGAAGTAAGCCGGATTACGGATGTAGTGGAAAAACTCTGTATCGAAGCCAATGAACATCTTCCGGAAGATGTAAAATGTGCGATCAGAAACTGTCGTGCATGTGAAGATGGCGAAATCGCCAAAGGAGTTCTGGACAATATCATTGAAAATTTTGAAATTGCGGATAAAGAATGTGTTCCGATCTGTCAGGATACAGGAATGGCATGTGTATTTCTGGAAATAGGGCAGGATGTACATATGACAGGCGGCAATCTGACAGATGCCATCAACGAAGGTGTACGCCGTGGATATGACAGAGGATATTTAAGAAAATCTGTAGTAAAAGATCCGGTACGCCGCGGCAATACAGGAGACAATACACCGGCGATGATCTATACAGAAATTGTTCCGGGTGAAAATATTAAAATAACCGTAGGACCAAAGGGCTTTGGAAGTGAAAATATGAGTGCGATCCGTATGTTCAAGCCATCCGCCGGCCTTCAGGGAATCAAGGATTTCATTATCGAAACAGTAGAAAATGCCGGACCGAATCCATGTCCTCCGATGGTAGTCGGCGTGGGAATCGGGGGCACCTTTGACAAGGCTGCTCTGCTTGCAAAAAAAGCACTGATGAGACCGATTGATTCTTCCAATCCGGATCCCTTTTATGCAGATCTGGAAGTAGAAATGCTTGATAAAATCAATAAACTTGGTATCGGACCGCAGGGATTTGGCGGAAAGACCACAGCGATCGGTCTGAATATTGAAACTCTGCCTACACACATTGCCGGAATGCCATGTGCAATTAATATTAACTGCCATGTGACCCGTCATAAAACGGAGGTGATTTAAATGGAAAAACATATTACGCTGCCTCTTACAGAAGAACTGGCAAAAACTCTCCATGCAGTATATACTGTATATCTGACATGAAACATCTACAC